>NZ_CAMHRZ010000120.1 GCF_946187255.1 uncultured Ruminococcus sp. | reverse complement strand
CTTCCTCATGGACTATTTCTTCCACGCCGAAAAGCTGGCGGCGACGCAGCAGCCCATCTACGATTACCTGATGAATCCCGCCTCCGCCACCCACCGCTATATGGAGGATTTCCCGGGGGTCTTCCGCCGCTTCATGGAGCGGAAGCGAAGCCGGGTGGCGGGCACGGACCTGGAGAAGAGCTGCCCCGGCTGGGAGGCCGACACCAACTGGGCGGGCCTGCTCATCGCCGTGGGGAACGAATACGCCCCGGGGAACGACGTGAGCCACCGGGAGCATCGAAAGAACATCCGGGCCCTCTGTGCCCTGCCGGAATATGCCGGCGCTATGAAGGCCCTCCATCCCAAAGGCTGCGGGAAGCGCAAGCAGATCGTTTCGGAGCTGCTGCTGCGGCGGCAGTATCTGTTACTGGACGCCCTGTATCGCCTGAAAAACCGGAGGTGAAAACTCTATGGTTTCCCAATTGATCGCCGAAAGCGGCACCCTGCGCGCCTGTCGGAGCATCCGCCGGGAATACCGGGAGAGCTTGTTTTACACGAGTCTGGCCCGATTCTTCACCGGCATCGGCCGCCGCTGCCGGGATTCTTTTATCATCGGCGCCTGCTGCCGGGAAGGAGTGCTGGCCCGGGCCTGGGGCGACAGCCTCACCTGCCGGGTGCTGGTCATTATTCTCGCCGCAAATCGTAAAAACAGGATCGAGGGTATAAAGCTGTTTTGGATATACGCAGGTCTCGTGCTTGCACTTACACTGTTTGAGAACCTTGAAAAATGGTGCATCGATTATCACAAGCCCGTGTGGATACTTTATCTGAAATCTACGGTGTGCTATTCCCTGCAGCCTTTGCTGATATTATTGCAGCTTTACCGTATTGCGCCGCTGAAACGCAAGATAATTCTTCCCATACCGTATTTGGCTGAGCTTGTCATAGTAATCGCCGATCTTTTCGGGAAAAAAATAATATACGGATACGATGAGGGCTATCATATCATATACGGCAGGCTGCACATCCTGCCCGCACTGGTATTATGCTTCTATCTGATACTGCTGATGTACTTTTCGCTTAAATTCATTTATCAGAAGGAGTATGCCAAAGCCGTTATCGCGGTATTTGTGTCTTTCTCCGCAATAGCCACAACACTGCTGGAATACAGCGGCATCATCAAGGTACACATGGCTGAGATAGCGGTGATAGAGATAATGATATACTATTTCTACCTTGCAGCGGTCAGCTACAGCGCAAATCAGCGAAAGCTGTACGAGAGCCATATCGAACTGGAGCAGGAACGCATCAAGCTGCTGGTGGCACAGATACAGCCCCATTTTATATTCAATTCCCTTGTTACGATACAGTCCCTCTGCTATTCAGACGGTGAGCTGGCTGCTGATTATATCGATGTATTCGGAGATTATCTCAGGGCGAACATAGACTCGCTTTCATCGGACGAGCCTATCAGCTTTGAGTCGGAGCTTGATCATATCAACTACTATGTCAAACTTGAAAAAGCAAGCACCGATGTGGATTTTGATATCATATACGAACTCAATATAAGGGATTTCAGGATTCCGCCCCTCACCGTTCAGCCGATAGTCGAGAACGCCATAAAACACGGGGCACTCACAAGGCGTGACGGTACGGGTATAGTAAAGATAAGGACGGAGGAGCAGGACGGCAGCATAATAATCACCGTTACCGACAACGGCACAGGCACGAACGCCGCCCTTACCGAAAAGCAGAAGGAGCACAGGAGCGTGGGTATTGAAAATGCCCGACAGCGTCTGGCTTTTCAGTGCGGAGGAACACTTGAAGTAGATATAACGGGTAACGGTGCAAAAGCTGTGATAACCATACCCAATAATTAGAAGAACGGAGGATAGATGATGTATATTATCGGAGTGGATGACAGGACCACTGTCGTCACAATGCTGGAGCACATGCTTGAAAAGATAGATCCCGACGGCGAGCACAGGTTCTATACCGACTCTCTGCAAGTAATAAATGAGCTGGACAAGCCCATTGAAGTGGCTTTCCTTGATGTGGAAATGTCGGGTATGGACGGGATACAGCTGGCAAAGAAGATAGTAAAGCGCTATCCGTTTTGCAATATCATCTTCCTGACAGGCTATTCCGAATATATGGAAACGGCATTCGATATGCACGCCAGCAGCTATCTGCTGAAGCCTTTTTCCGAGAAAAAAGTCAGGGATGCATTGCAGCATCTTCGCAACAAGCCTGTAAGTATAGGCAGCAGACCCGTGAAAGTCAACTGCTTCGGCAGCTTTGAGGTCTTCGTCAATGACGAGCCTGTGAAGTTCAAGCGGCAGAAAAGCAAGGAAACGCTGGCGTATCTCATCGACCGCAGAGGAGCTCTATGCAATATGGATATGCTTATCGGGAATATTGAGCCCGACCGTCCCCCCGATGATTCCACAAAAAGCAAGATAAGGGTATACATAGGTGATATCATCATGACCTTCTATGCTCTGGGCATCGAAAATCTGATAGTAAAATCATCGGGTACCTTCGGGATCAACACCAGACTTCTCGACTGCGACTATTACCGTTATCTTGACGGCGATCCCTACGCCATCTCCCGCTACACGGGGGAGTATATGACACAGTACTGCTTTGCGGAGGAAACAAGGGCGTTCCTTGAGATGAAGTACTACGATGAGCAGAAAGCCAACTGATAAGTGAACCGACAGAGATCACTCTGTTGAAATATTTTTTTATACGAAAGGATAATGAATCATGGAGATCAGAAAAGTTAACAACGCAGGCAAAATGACAGTATCGATAAGTGGAAGAGTAGACACCACCACCGCTCCCGCACTGGAAACAGAACTCAAAGAGAGCTTTAACGAATGCGAGGCTCTTGTTATTGATTTTACGGATGTGGAGTATATCTCATCGGCAGGTCTGAGAGTTCTGCTGTCTGCCCAGAAGGTAATGGGCAAGAAAGGCGGCATGACGCTTATTAATGTCAGTGATGATATTATGGAGATCTTCGAGGTGACAGGATTTACCGACATTCTCACTATCGAATAGGGGACTTGATATGAAAGAACTAAAGATCACTGCGCTGACGGAAAATCTGCCGCAGGTGCTCGCCTTTGTGGATGAGCAGCTGGAAGCGGCGGACTGTCCGATGAAGGTACAGATGCAGATAGAGATCGCCGTTGAGGAGATATTCGTGAATATAGCGCATTATGCCTATGAAGACGAAGACGGTATCGCCGCTATCCGCGTTGATGTACAGGGACAGCCGCCTTCGGCGGATATCACATTTATCGACTCGGGTGTGCCCTACGACCCGCTTGCAAAGACCGATCCCGACGTGACCCTCTCCGCTGAGGAACGTCAGATAGGCGGGTTGGGCATATTTCTGGTCAAAAAGAGCATGGACGATGTTATATACGAGTATAGCGACGGACAAAATATCCTAACACTGAAAAAAGGCTGGTGAGCAGATGATAAAGAAATTCGGGATAACTATTGGCGGATTACAGCAGAAGATACTTAATCTCGTACTGGTATTCATTATCGTCATATCGGGAGTATATCTGGCGGTATCGGTATATCAGAGCAGGGTGCTTTCCGCAACCGTAGGTGAAGCGAACGAGGAACAGCATCAGTCTATCGAGCAGGTGTCGGACGCAACTATGGAGGCTGTGGTCGCAAGCTCCCTCACACGTCAGGCGGCAATGGAGGCTTACATAGCAAATGATATGTTTGCCGAAGTTGAAAGCAATGTGCTGACGCTGCAGTCCTTTGCAACGGGTCTTTATAACAATGCCGATAATTTTGACAGTCATCCTGTAAGCTATCCCGACCCGTCTATGGACGGTACGCCGACGGCACAGCTTCAGCACGCAGAGGGCGTTGACCCCGATAATTCCGAAACACTTGGTCTTATCGGCAATATGAGCGATGTTATGCTTGCAATGTTCAAAAGCTGCGACAAGCTGGACAGCTGTTTTATCGGCACCGCTGACGGTCTTATCCTTTATGTGGATGACCGTTCGGGCTCCTACGTTGATGAGAACGGCGAGATCATAAAGATCTTTGATGTAACACACCGTCCCTGGTACACGGGTGCTGTGGAAAAGGGAGATGTGTATTTCACGGGTATAGAACTGGATACCTCAACAGGCATCGCGGGGCTCGTATGCTCAGCGCCTGTGTATAAAGACGGCGAGCTGGTGGCAGTGGTAGGTGCGGATATATTCCTCACCAGTATCGACGAATATGTCAGCAGATCCGACGAGCAGGGCGCTTTTGTATGTGTGATAAACGATGAGGGCAAAGTCATATTCTCGCCCAAAAACGAGGGTACATTCAGCGCTCTGATCTCCAGCGAAGCAAAGGACCTCAGAAACTCCGAAAACTCCGAACTGGCAGCCTTTGTGACAAAGTCACTTTCCGAGCAGACAGGTCTTGAAACGATAACCGTTGACGGAGAGGAATATTATCTCACAGGCGCACCGATGGGAACAGTCGGCTGGGCAATCGTAAACGCTGTGGAAAAGCAGCTCACACGCCAGCCTACGGAAATGATGCTCGCACAGTATAAAGACATAAACGAAAGATCGACCGAAAAGTTTGAAAGCGGCGTTGGCAAGTCAAAGCAGACCGTCTTTGTTATGACATTTGTTATACTTGTCCTCGCGACATCCAGCGCTCTGTTTGTGGCGAACAGGATAGTCAAGCCTGTTGAGCGCATGACGACCCGTATGGCGGAACTGAGCGGCAACGATCTCGCCTTTGAGATGGAAGATGCCTACAAGACAGGTGACGAGATACAGGTGCTGGCGGAATCCTTTGCAAAGCTGTCAAAGCGCACGGTGATGTATATTGAACAGATAACGAAGATAACCGCCGAAAAGGAACGTATCGGTGCCGAACTGGAACTGGCAACGAGGATACAGGCACACATGCTGCCGAATATATTCCCGGCGTTCCCCGAAAGGGCTGAGTTTGATATCTTTGCTTCCATGTCACCCGCAAAGGAAGTCGGCGGCGATTTCTACGACTTCTTCCTCATTGATGACGACCATCTGGGTATGGTAATGGCAGACGTTTCGGGCAAGGGCGTTCCTGCGGCACTGTTCATGATGATGTCGAAGATACTGGTCAACAACTTTGCGATGATGGGCGGAAGTCCCGCAAAGGTGCTGGAACAGACCAACACGCAGATCTGCAAGAACAACGAAGAAGAGATGTTCGTCACTGTATGGTTCGGCGTTATGGAGATATCCACAGGAAAGATAACCGCCGCCAATGCAGGTCACGAATACCCGATCATCAAGAAAGCAAATGGTAAATTCGAGCTGTTCAAGGACAAGCACGGATTTGTGGTAGGCGGCATGGAGGGTATGCGCTACAAGGAGTACGAGTTCACCCTTGAAAGGGGAGGCACACTGTTCCTTTACACCGACGGTGTGGCGGAGGCGACCAATGCCAAAAACGAACTGTTCGGCACCGAAAGGATGCTGGAAGCCCTCAACTCCGAACCTGAGGCAGCCCCAAAAACACTGCTTTCAAATATGGAAAAAGCGGTTGACGGATTTGTTGGTGAAGCACCGCAGTTCGACGACCTGACGATGCTGAGTGTAAAACTGCTGTAGGCTCATCCCGTCCTATATGAGCAGAAATAATGCAATGATAAAAAGAATGACCGGAGGTGATATCCGTATGATACTATACATCAACAGCTGTGTCCGCAGCGATTCCAGGACAGACCGTCTTGCACGGGCAGTGCTCAGCAAAATGGGGGAGTACACCGAACTGTATCTTCCCGATGAAGGTCTGGTTCCGCTGACAGAAGAGGCTCTTATAAAGCGCACAAAGCTGCTCTCGGAAAATGATACGAGCGATGAGATGTTCAGATACGCAAAACAGTTTGCAAGCGCCGATAAGATAGTAATATCCGCTCCTTTCTGGGACGGCTCCTTCCCGTCGCTGTTAAAGGTCTACATCGAGAACATCTACGCCGTCGGGATAGTATCCCGCTATGATGAAAAGGGTATACCCGTAGGTATGTGCAGAGCCGATGAGCTGGTATACGTCACAACGGCGGGCGGAAAGTATATCCCCGATTTCAGTTACGGCTACATCAAAGCGCTGGCGGAGAGCTGCTTCGGAATAAAGAACACAAGGCTCGTCATGGCTGAGATGCTGGATATCGTGGGCATGGACGCAGAAAAGATTCTGAAAGAAGCCATTGAGAATATCTGAAAAAGAGGTGATATATATGAAAAACGGCAATGACACGATCATGCTCACGGGCAGGATAGATACTTCAAACGCTGCCGAATGGGAAAAGACCATATTCACACATCTTGATAATGGCGAAGCACCCGTATTCGATGCCTGCGGGCTTGAATATATTTCCAGTGCAGGACTGAGAGTGCTGATGAAGGTGATCAAGAGATCGCGCGGCGGTGTAAAGGTGATAAACGTATCGCCCGAAGTCTATGACATATTCGATGTGACAGGCTTTGCTGAGCTGATGACGGTGGAAAAGCGGATGAGAGAGATCTCGGTGGAGGGCTGCGAAGTTATCGGAAAAGGCTTTTGCGGCACGGTATACCGTATCGATCCCGAGACTATCGTAAAAGTCTACACCGAGCCCGACAGCCTGCCGATGATCAAAAACGAGCAGCAGCTCGCTAAGCGTGCTTTCGTTAAGGGTGTGCCTACCGCTATTTCATACGATATCGTCAGGGTAGGGGACTGCTACGGCTCAGTTTTTGAGCTGCTGAATGCCAAGTCCTTCAACGATCATCTTATAAATGAGCCCGACCGCTTTGACGAGCTTCTGAAAGAGTATGTGGATTTCCTCAAAACCATACACAGTGCAGAAATGGACGCAGGCAGCATACCTATGGCAAGGGATAAATTCCTCGGCTATCTTGACTTTATCGCTTGCGACGGTGATCATATCTCACCTGAGAATATCGCCCGCCTTAAAGATATGCTTACGGCGCTCCCCGATGACCTGCACATGGTACACGGAGACTATCAGATGAAAAATGTCATGATAGTGGGGGATGAACCCATGCTCATAGATATGGACACTGTTTCCACAGGTCAGCCGCTGTTTGATCTTCAGGCGCTGTATGTCACCTACATCCTTTTCGGTGAGGACGAGCCCGATAACCTGAAAAACTTTCTCGGCATCCCCAACGAATGGGGCAAGCGTATCTGGCAGTCGATCATGAGTAACTATTTTGATACCGCCGACGAACAGAAACTGGCGGAGATACAGGAAAAGATAAGTCTTGCAGCCTATGTGCGTTTCTTGTATCTCATCGTGTCCACCGACCTTAAAAACTGCGAGCTTGGAGAAAAGCGCATCCGCCGCACAAAGGCGAATATCGCAGAGCATATCAAAAAAGTCGATGATCTTATGATTTAAACAAACAACGGCAGGGTCATTTATAGTAAAAGACATTAGAAATTGCACTTTGCGAACGAGTAAAAGTGCGATATATGCTTTTGAGAAGTTCGCAAAGAAGCAATTTCAATGTCGTTTAATATAGTATCCTGCCGTTGTATCATCTATTACTTATTCAGCTTTCCTTAAAGAACCGAAGCATACGTTCTTTGAAGTCGGGTGCTGTGTCATAAACTGCATGACCGCAGCCGTCATACATATAAAGCTCTGAGCCACCGCTGGTAATATGCTCATAAATCACCCTTGATGAGCCGCTGTCCAGCACACGGTCATCCTCCGAGCCTATAACGAGCACAGGGCAGGCGATATTCGCCAGTTCTTTGGTCATATCCAGCCCTCTCATAGACTCCGCCATTATAACAAAGCGTTTCAGCTCCTCGTCGGTAACGGTCTTGGCAGCGTCTTCAAGAAGTCCTCTGCACTGTTTGAAGACTTCATCGGTATAGACAGTTCTGCCAAAGGAGAGGTACAGCCCGCTGCTGTTACCTGCCTTAGCGAGGGCTATCCACTCGTCAAACAGCTTGTAATGCTCCTCCGCTATTGCGGCGGCAGTCGAAGCAACTGCCAGCTTCCGCACAAGTGTGGGTTCTTCGGCGGCGATATACATGGCGATAGTCCCGCCCTGTGATGCCCCGAAGATGCATATATCCGCAAGTCCCAGTGCTTTTATAGCCTTTGCGGTATCTCGCGCCATATCATGCACAGAATACTGATCGGGCAGTTCTTTTCTGCGATCAAACAGATATATGGTGAAATCGTCCGTCATTGCTTTGTAGGCTTCTTCCACAGCTTCGGCAGAACCCATGACGCTCTGCACGCTTAGTCCGGGAATTATCACCAGCGTATTACTTCCGCTGCCGAACTTGAAATAATCCATTGAAAAGGAATCGCTCTTTACAGTCTTGATCATTTTATCGGTCATTGCTCCATGCCCCCTTGTTTTTTCTTTGGATCTATTGTAACATATTTCCCGCAACAAATCCGCAACAATCGGATAGTTCCCAAAACGTGAATATGACGAAAATAGTGTGGGCATTTTAGTGATAATTACAAACTCAGCCGATCATATCCTATATGTAAAAATACAGTGATGAGCTTTGTGATATATCACAACGTATAAATACGCTGTTTGTTGCAGATTTGCTGCGTGCTGTGTGTTATAAATAATAGTATAGACCATTTCGCGGGCA
Source organism: uncultured Ruminococcus sp. (assembly GCF_946187255.1). Lineage (GTDB taxonomy): Bacteria > Bacillota > Clostridia > Oscillospirales > Ruminococcaceae > Hominimerdicola. Next base: position 1,154 of record NZ_CAMHRZ010000120.1, on the reverse strand, counting down.
TCTATGAAGATCATGAATGAAAAAAACACTGACCTCTTTTGAGAAAATAATAATGAAACGGTGATGTGAAATGAAGATATACAATAACGATATAACTATGGATCCTTCGGGTTTTGTGGTGCTTGCGGATTTTGTTCCTGCTATCATTCAGGAGATACGCTACTACTCCACATACAATTTTATAGGCGAGCGGATCGACGGCTATGAAGAACCCTGCGCTCTGCTGACGATAGAGGCTGCGAGGGCACTCAAAGCCGCAAGCAACGAGCTGTTCGTCAAGGGCTACCGTCTGAAAGTATTTGATGCATACCGTCCTGCACCCGCGGTGCGTCAGTTCGTGCTGTGGGGGATAGAGGATACCGATATCCGCATGAAGCCCTACTTTTATCCCGACCTGGAAAAGCAGGAACTATTCAGGACAGGCTACATCGCAAAGCAGTCCAGCCACAGCAGAGGCAGCGCAATTGACCTCACACTGCTGGACATGAGAACAGGCAAGGAGGTGGATATGGGAAGCCCCTTCGACCTGTTCAGCGAAGTCTCTCACCCCGACTGCCGCAGCATAACAGAGGAACAGTACGAAAACCGTATGCTTTTGCAAAGCACAATGGTGAGAAACGGTTTTGAGCCCATATTCTGCGAGTGGTGGCATTTCATGCTGAAAAGCGAACCCTATCCCGATACCTATTTTGAATTCCCCGTGTCCGCAGGTTATCTGAGAAGATGACGGGGGGTATATCCATAAGAAAAATACTGCGCCCGTGAAATACCATCGGGCACAGTTTTATATATTCGTGACAGCGGAGGGTAAACATAAAATATATATGGGTATAAAAAAGCCAGAAACCTAACGATTTCGGGCTTTCTATTGCAGCATCAGTTCAAAAAAGATGATTTTAATTTAAGATTTTTGATTAAAAAAATTTGTCTTATTGTGAAAAAGCAGTTAGGTAGTTGTTTTAGCTCCTCTCTGTATGTTATAGAGCATATTGGATGTGAACTAAAATGGTTAATGAAAACGAATAATTAGTAAACTGTGTATTATAAAAACTAATCAAGTTAATTCTCCGTTCCAAAACGGAGAATTACTAAAAAATAACAGATGTTTTCTATAAAAATGCTGATATTACTATAAACTCTATTTTCGAATAATA
>NZ_CAMHRZ010000119.1 GCF_946187255.1 uncultured Ruminococcus sp. | reverse complement strand
TAATAAATATGTATGTAATCGTTTTGTAATAACTTTATTCGGAGGATATTTTATGCTTAACAAGAAACTTGCAGTTTTTCTGACTGCTGCTGTATTTGCCTTCGGCGGTTCGGGTGCTCTGCCTGTTATCGGTGAGGATACCGCCATAACCGCTTCTGCTGCGCAGTACGGTGATCTGATATATGAAGTGGCAAATAATGCCATCACCATTACCGCCTATTCGGGCAGTTCAAGTAAGGTGACGATACCCATGTCCATCAACGGATATAAGGTCAAGGCTATCGGTGATAACGCATTTTTCCAGTGCGATATGATAACCGAGATCGTGCTGCCCGACGGTGTTGAAACTATCGGTGAGAATGCTTTCGTTGAATGTACTGCGCTGAAAAAAGTAAATTTCCCGGATTCAATAAAGGAGATCGGCGTGTGCGCTTTCAGCGGCTGTTCTTCCATTACCGAAGTAAAACTCCCCAAGAATATCAAGGCTGTGAGAGAAGCCGCTTTTGCCGATTGCACTGCCCTCAAGACACTCTATATCCCCGAGACAGAGGCGGAGATAGGCGGAGAGGCTTTTCTCGGCTGCACTGCGCTGGAAGAAGTTACAATACCCGCAGAGGTGAAAAAGATAGGCGATGGTGCTTTCGGTTTCTATCTCGGTGATGACGAGAATGCCGAGTATGCCGATGTCAAAGGCTTTGTGCTCAACTGCTATAACTATACCGCAGGCTACTACTACGCCGAAAACAATAATGTCAACTGCAAGGTGCTGGACGAAGACCCCGAGATTCCCGATTATCCCGAAGAGCCCGATGACGGTACCACTGACGACGAGACCGCCGCAGGCGATATAAATAAGGACGGCGTTGTGAACGTCACCGATATCGCCATGACTGCCGCCCATGTAAAGGGCAAAAAGTCCCTCAGCGAAAAGCGCAGAAAGCGTGCCGATGTAAACGGCGACGGCACTGTCAGCGTTTCGGATATATCCCTGATCGCAGCTCATGTTAAGGGTATAAAGTCACTGGGATAGATCCCGAGAGTTCATGCAATAAGAATAACATCAAAGCTCGCAAAGGTTGACTCTTCTGCGGGCTTTTTCTTTGAAAAATGCCTTATCTCATTTTCATTTTTTTGAATAAATGCTTTCCCTCATTACCCCCGCAGTAAGTAAAGTTAGAACATTATTTGTTCAAAAAATTGTAAATTTAGTATTGACGGAAACGTCAAAGTATGATATAATTAACCATAACGGATTGTACAGTTTATCAAGTTCGGAAAACTGAAAAGGAAGGGTAATAAATTATGAAAAAGATATTATTTGCAGCCTCCGAAGTGGTGCCTTTTATCAAGACAGGCGGACTGGCTGATGTAGTGGGCTCGCTGCCCAAGTGTTTTGACAAGCAGTACTATGACGTTCGCGTTATACTGCCGAAGTATGCCTGCATCGCGCAGAAGTGGAAGGACCAGATGGAGTACATCACGAATTTCTACATGGACTTTGCGGGACAGAGCAGATATGTGGGACTGCTGAAAATAGTATACGAGGGGATAACTTTCTATTTCGTGGATAACGAGTACTATTTCAGCGGCGAGAAGCCTTACGGTGACTGGCACTGGGATATCGAGAAGTTCATGTATTTTGACAGAGCGGTGCTTTCCGCACTGCCCGTGCTGGAATTCAGACCCGATATCATCCACTGTCACGACTGGCAGACAGGACTTATTCCCGTGTATCTGCATGACAGTTTCTGGGGCGGAGAGTTCTTTCGCGGCATAAAGACTGTTATGACCATACATAACCTGAAATTCCAGGGCAATGACAATGCCGCAAGGTTCATGGCGCTGTCGGGTCTGTCGTCATATTATATGACCTACGACAAGCTGCTGAAAGATGTGGACGGCAATATGTTAAAGGGCGGACTTGTGTATGCGGATGCTATAACTACGGTATCCGATTCCTATGCAGAGGAGATAAAGACCCAGTTCTACGGCGAGGGACTTGACGGGCTGATGAGGGCGAGAAAGAACGACCTGCGCGGTATCGTCAACGGTATCGACTACGGCGAGTACGATCCTGCCACCGACAAGATGATAAGCTGCAACTATGACATAAACAATGTATTTGAGCGGAAGATAGAGAACAAGCGTGCATTGCAGACAGAGCTTAACCTCACCCGTGACGACAACAAGTTCATGATAGGCATAGTCAGCAGACTGACTGACCAGAAGGGCTTTGATCTGATAGCGTATATGATGGAAAGGCTTTGTCAGCAGGATGTGCAGATAGTGGTACTTGGCACAGGCGACAAGAAGTACGAGGATATGTTCAGGTACTTTGCATGGAAGTTCCCCGACAAGGTTTCGGCTAACATATACTACAGCGAAGCCATGAGCCACAAGATCTATGCGGCGAGTGATGCGTTCCTGATGCCGTCGCTATTTGAGCCCTGCGGCTTATCACAGCTGATGTCCCTGAGGTACGGCACGCTGCCCATCGTTCGTGAGACAGGCGGTCTGCGCGACACTGTACAGCCCTACAATCAGTTTGAGAAGACAGGTACAGGTTTCAGCTTTGCGAACTACAATGCTCACGAGATGTATAACACTGTGATGTTTGCCCACTATATTTACGTTGACAGGCGTGACGAATGGAACGGCATCATCAGACAGGCTATGGGCAAGGATTTCTCATGGCAGGCTTCTGCCCGCAGGTATCAGGAGATGTATGACTGGCTGATCGGGTGATCATTTTCTAAGATAAGTATTTGAGCCATAGTATTCCTTTTTGGGGTACTATGGCTTTTGTTTCTATTATAGGTTTTGGGGAGTTGGCGGGGAGTATCGTCGGTTTGTCTGCTGCCGCGATCGTTCTCTTCTTTATACGCAAAAACGCGGGCACTATTGTACCCGCGCTCTATATCAATAATTCACTCTTTCAACCGTATATCCATCTTTCTCCAGCAGCGCAAGTATTCCCTTATCCCCAAGATAATGCGCCGAACCTACGATGAATACCGTATCCTTATCACCGTCTATCAGCTCCTCAGCTGCCTTTGTCATGGTCTTATTTCTGTCATACACCATGATATTATTGAACTCTTCCACCAGCGCCAGATCTTCATTATCCGCGTCCGCAGTGGTATCCGAAAGCTCATTCACCGTATCGATATCGCCCCTAGCCCACGCATCGTGCATATCCACCAGTGTCTGTATCTGCTCCTCTTTGGTACTGTTTTTCATGTCCTTGAAGATAATGTCATAGACCTCATCGCGTATATCTATCATCATGTGTATCTGGAATTCCACACTCTCGACCTCGTAGACCTCTTTCCCCTGAGCCCATGCTTTTTCCAGGAAATGGCTGTCAAGTCCGTGATCGGAGGACAGACCGCTTTCTTCGGTGGGCATTGTGCCTGAAACGTTATACACCGCCCAGGGTTTCATATTGGAATAGTCGTCGAGGTCTGCGCCGTAAGCCTTGAAATACTCTTCCAGCGCCTGATAGGACTCTTCCGAAATGTGGTTCCTGAGTTCATCACCCGGCTCGTCGTAATACATACCAGCCAGTATCTCCGCCTGCAATTCCACCGAATCGCCCTGAGTTATATCAGCTTCCACCGCCAGCACTTTGCAGTCGCTGAAAGCGTCCTCGATAATATCGGGCAGGGGATAGTCGCTCTCATACAGGTAGTGCATGGAGCCCACGAAGGTAACGGTGGCGCCGTTTTTGCCTGTTGCTCTCCACACAGCGGGGCTTATCGTTGAGCCGTCGGTAGTTTCGCTGTCGGTGACTTCCTCATCGGTAACATTCTTATCAGCGGCACTGCTGTCATCCGCATCATAGAGCCCTGTTTCCTCCTTTATCTGAGGAACGGTGGATGCTTTGGAAGAATCCTCTCCGCCGCCGCTCCCGCATCCGCACAGCGAGCACGCCAGCAGCACAGCCGAGCACAGTATCGGCAAACTCTTATTATTTCTCATATATATCTCCTTTCGGTCTTTGTATCTTTATCTCATGAAATATCGGGATTTTCCGCACTTTCGGGATAGCTATCACCGGCGCTCATCTCTCCCGAAGTTTTATTACATACTATACTATATATTATACACCACATCGCCCTTTTCGTCAACTGAGTATAACGAAAATTTTCGTGGACGGTGTTGGGAGTTTTCGTATAATTTGGCTTTTGGGGATGTTAGTTTGTTTCTGCGCACTCTAAATTTGCATTTTTTGACTGGACGTGCTATAATATACAAACAGGCATTCGTTCACCCCAAAACAACACGGAGGTACCCTTATGACAGACAATTACTCAGACATAAAATCAAAACTCACAGCCCTTGCACAGCAGGACAATGACATGACCGCAGTCATCGCCATAGGCTCATCAACACGAAAAAACGTACCATCCGATGAATATTCAGACCTTGATCTCATCATCGTGACATCTGCTCCCGAATCATGGTACAGCGGTGAATACCCCAAAAAACTGGGAGATGTGCGCATCTCATTCATTGAGCCCACCTTAGGCGGCGGAAAGGAGCGACGTGCGATCTACGACGAAGGTCGGGACGTGGATATGCTGATATTCACCCCCGAACAGTTTGAAAAATGCCTTCGCGAGGGCGTTGCTCAGTGGGTGATGAACAGGGGTTACTCCATACTTTACGCCCATGATGCCCTTGTTGAGCTCATAAAGGAGCACATCCGTTTAGAGGTCAGCCCTCCCGACATGAGCGGTGAGGAATTCCTGAATATGGTGAACGACTTCTATTTTCACAATATCTGGGCATACAAAAAACTCCGCCGCGGAGAGATATGGTCAGCGAAGATGTGTGTTGACGGCTATCTGAAAGATCGCCTGTTAAAGGTCGCTGAACTTTACTGCGTGAAAAAGCATGGCAAAGATGTATGGCATGACGGCAGATTTTTTGACCGCTGGGCGGATGAGGATATCCTTGCGGAGATACGCCAATGTTTTGCCCGCTACGATGCGGCGGACATAGAAACTGCCCTGTATAACACCCATAAGCTGTTCGCAAGGCTTGCAAGGGAACTTGCCGCTATGCTGAACGTGACATACCCCGAGACCGCAGAGGAAACAGCACGCAGTTTCTGCGGGTTTAGGTCTGACGATATCCCGTTTTAGTTTTGTGGGGAGTATACGCTGCTATGTTTCATTCTGCGTCAGAAGAACGCTCTTTATATCGCTGCTTTTGTGATAAATACTAAGCTTTCTCAGAGTACTATAAAATAAAGATCGGCTCGGCTGTACTTATTTTCAGCCGAGCCCGTGTTTTTATATCCCTACTCGGGATAAAACTCCATTATCTCATCATCCGCGATATCCGCACCGCCTGCGGTGACTGATACGCCTGTTATCTCAGTCATTTTGGCAAGTATCATGTCAAATTCTTCCATCAGTGCAGGATGACCTTTTTCGAGTATGTCCCACTGTTCGCTGTCTGCCGCTTTTTCAAGGGCGGCGGCTTCTTCGGCTATCCTGTCCACGCCAACGGAGCGGGAAGTGCTTTTCAGCGCGTGTACCACTATGGCGTAATTCTTCGCATCGTGATCCCCGAAGAAACGTTCAAGACGCTCCTTTCTCTCGGCGGCACCTGTGATGTACTCTGCCAGCATCATATCGTATAGCTCCCTGTCGTTGTTGCAGTAGGCAAGCCCCGCAGAGGTGTTTATGCCAAGTGCTCTCAGCCCGCTGTATGCACCGCCGCTTGTATCTGCGGTATGGGTATCATGCTGTTCTCCGTCGGTGAGTATCACCTTTTCCTGCGGGAGATACTGCATCAGCATCTGTTTCAGCCTGCGGCTGTCGATGGGCTTTGAAAGATGATCGTTGAAGCCTTCTGCCTTGTAGCGCTCCTTTGCCCCCGAAAGCGCATCGGCGGTAAGGCATATCACGGGGGTCTCGGCGTTGAGCCTATTTTCCTGTGCCCTCAGCCTGTGAAGTGTCTCCGTGCCGTCCATCTCGGGCATCCGCTGATCCATCAGTATCAGATCGTACTTATTTTCAAGGGTCAGTCTCAGCGCCGCACTGCCGCTCTCAGCGGTGTCCGTCACTATCTCCGTGTCCTTTATGAGTCCCGCCGCCACCGTCAGGTTCATGCGGGTGTCATCCACGATGAGTATGCAGGCATCGGGGGCGCGGAAGTAATGCTCGCTGTCTCCGTGATCTTTCATGCTTCTTTTGAATTTTATGTCGAGATCACCGATCTGCTCCTCCGAAAGCACCCTCTGCGGCAAACGCACCGTAAACTCCGAGCCCTTGCCGTAAACGCTCTCCACACTGATGCTGCCGCCCAGTAAACTCACCAGACGGTCGGTTATCGAGAGCCCCAGACCTGTGCCCTCCACAGTGCTGTTGCGTTTGAGGTCTGTTCGCTCGAATTTGTCGAATATCTTCCCAAGCTCTTCGGGTTTTATGCCGATGCCCGTGTCCTTAACGGATATGATCAGCTCCACCTTGTCCGCTTCCTGCTCGCCCTTGCTTACCGAAAGCGTAACTCTGCCGTTGTCGGTGTACTTCACTGCGTTGGTCAGCAGGTTCATCATTATCTGTCTGAGGTGTACATCATCACCCGAAAGTCGGTCGGGCAGGGTGCTGTCCGCTTCCACAGAAAATTCTAGTCCCTTGTCCCGAGCACGGAAGAGTATCAGATTGCTCACATCGTTCAGTACCGAACTCAGCATATAATCGTTCTCGCAGATATCTAACTTTCCTGCCTCGATCTTTGAAAAATCCAGGATATCATTGATTATCGCCAGCAGATCGTTTCCCGCACTGCCGATATTCTCAGCGTAGCTGTAAATGTCCTCAAAGCTGCGCTGTTCGCCTGTTTTCAGACATTCGAGGATTATCATCTTGTTCATGCCCAGCACCGCATTCAGCGGAGTGCGTATCTCGTGGCTCATATTTGCCAGAAAATCGCTCTTAGCCGCGTTCGACTGCTCTGCCAGCTGTTTTTCTCTGCGCAGACGGTCGTTCTCCGAGACCCTGTGCTCAAAGTATATCACCAGCACTATCGTCACCGCCAGCGCCGCCAGTATCAGCGAGATAAGGAACAGCACCGTTGAGATTATGGAGTAGGCATCCGAATTGTCATCCGAAACGATGCTCCGCATCAGCAGGTCGCGTATACGTCGGCAGAGTAAATATCCCCCCAACGAGCTTATCAGCACCAGCGTGCCGTATGCAAGCTTTATGGATTTTTGCAGTCTGGAATTTGTTATCATTTCCTGCCCGCTGTCCGCTTCGCCCTTGTAGCTTTTGCTTATGGCGATCAGCAGGAGTATATAGGATATGCTTGATATGAATGAAGCGGGGTAATAAAGGTGATGCACCCACCCCTCAAAGCAGGTGGATGTCCACATCCCGAACTCCGCCGCGATGTTCAAAAGGGTGACTATCGCCACATAGGGCACCTTTTTGCCGCTTTTTCGCTTTTTGAGGTAGAGCATAATGCTCTGTATGCACAAACAGGCTATGACTGTGCATATCCCCACCTGGTAGACGCTCATCACCACGCCGCCGAACTTTGTGTATATCATCAGCTGTACAGCATTGAGGGGGATGGGCACCAGCATCAGCGGGTGGAAATACCGCCTGTCCTCTTTATCCTTCATGTGGAGGTTCATCAGCAGCAGTATCAGGAAAGCCGTGTTCCAGCCGAAATAGGTGAGGAAACTGGAAGTGTTGGGGTCTTCTTTCATGACCAGCAGATATATCGTCCAGAAATAGCTGCTCAAAAGACTGCCCGTGAAAAAGCACACCGAATACAGCCAGCCCTTTTTCTTCAAACTGATATACCGAAACAGCGAGAACAGCAGAGCGATCATTATGCAAAGGAGCTGGAAACTGCATTCGATAAGTTCAATTATCATGCTGTCCCCCCTCCGTTCTCTCATGCATCAGGTACTCTTCATCCTCGTCTATCATCCCTATCATGATCTGTGCAAAGGTGGGGTCCAGCTGAGTACCTTTTGCTTTTTCAAGTTCGTTCCTTACCTTTTCCTGCTCCATCACACTGCGGTAGCTTCGTGAGCTGGTCATGGCGTCGTAGGCATCAGCAACGGCGATTATCCTTGCTTCAACAGGTATATCTTCCCCTGCCAGCCCATCGGGATAGCCTGTGCCGTCATATCTCTCGTGGTGCCATCTGGCACCTATTTTAAGGCGGGGCATCTCCACTATCTTTTCAAGTATGGAAGCACCCTTGCCCGGATGTATCTTAATTATCTCGTATTCATCATCGTTGAGCCTGCCGCGCTTGTTAATAACTCTGTCGGGAACGCCTATCTTTCCCACATCGTGCAGCAGACCCATAATGTAGATCTCTTCCTGATGTTTCTGGTCGAAGCCGCAGCGCCTTGCTATCTCCCTTGAATAGCTTGCCACTCTCTCAGAATGACCGTTGGTATACTTATCCTTAGCGTCGATAGTCTCAGCAAGCGCCTGAATAAGGTGAAGTGAAAGGGATTCATAGTCGGCGTGCTTTTTCTTGACCTCAGCGTAGAGGTCCCGCTGTAAACGCACCAGTTGAAGTGTATGCTGCACGCGCAGCACCAGCACCTCTGCCACAAAGGGCTTTCTGATAAAATCCATCGCACCCAGCTGTAATCCCCTGGTCTCAGCTTCGGGGGTGTCGCTGCCTGTAAGGAATATCACGGGTATCTCCTGTTCGGGGGGCATTATCTCTCTCAGGCGTATCAGCGTTTCAAAGCCATCCATCTCGGGCATACGGATATCCAGCATTATGAGGTCGGGAGTGTTGGAACTTATAAATTTCAGCAGTGCGCTGCCCGATCTTAATGCCGTCACCCTCATATCGCGGCTGCTGAGTATCTTGCCCGCCTGTATCAGATTAGCGGTATCATCATCAACTATAACTATCCAATCCATGACCCCACCTCCGTTCGTTTGACAGAAACGTGTGAACTGTGTATAATGACAAATTTATTTATTAAGTATTATACCATAAACGTAAGTATTTTACAAGAGGAAATCCCAAAAAACCTCTGCACAGAAAAGCCAAAAATAGCCTGCGCATTTTTACAAAAAGCCAAAAAGAGCGATCGCTTGTTTTCGCATCCCGGAAACAGCGATCGCTGTGATTCGCCTGCCTAATGATAATGACAATGATAATGACAATGATAATTATAATGATTATGATAATGAAGATGACAATGACAATGATACACAGATAGTCAGATGGTCTTTTCTGTCCTGTCGGTCGTAAGAAACAAGTCTGTCTGTATGTTTGTAAGTAAAAGCAGTGAAAGCATAAAAATATCCCCGCCATTGAAACTGACGGGGAACATTTCACTTGTTATCCTGTTTTTCTTCCTGTATCTTTTTCAGATCGATCATTATACCGACCTTTGCCAGCACTTTTACGGCGGTCTCGGTGTCAACGGGGAAGATGTCGCTTTTCCCCGTCTGCTTTTCGCCCTCGAAATGCAGCAGCTGTATGTAGTTCTCGGAAAAGTCCTCCGACGAATACAGCATACCCATAATATAGCTGTTTTTAATGGCGTAGTAGTTCACGGGCTTGAGTTTCAGCAGTGCTTTGCAGTCGGTCTTCATGTTGCTGCACAGCCCCGTGAAGTCGTCATCCACAAAATTGATCTTGCGGCATTTCATGTCCTGCACCCGCTTTTTCAGCGGCGGGCTGTCCTCCGCGTTTTTTCTTCTCAAAAAAGACAGCATAGCAGCCACCTTACTTTTTCAGCAGCCTTTCAAACAGCTGCTTGCGGCATTCGGCTTCCAGCTTGTCGTTAATCGCCGCAGGGACATACTCCTTGCCTGTCTTTCTGGTCATGCAGTAGGAGATTATATGGTCAGCCAGCT
>NZ_CAMHRZ010000118.1 GCF_946187255.1 uncultured Ruminococcus sp. | reverse complement strand
GACGGCAGTGTTAAGTCCGCAGCATTCGTTAGCAACGACCACAGAGGCACCGTTACTCAGAGCAACACGGGCATCGTTTGGGCAGACAGCTATGGTCCCAACTTCGTGTTCATCAGTCAGGCAATGTGATGACCTCAATATTATTGGTCATCCGAACAGTTAAAACAAGTCCGCAGACCCTTGATATCAAAGGGGTTGCGGACTATTTGTCTTTATAAGTTTGATACTGATCCTTGGCAGAATTATCCGGCGGCTTTATGCCTTTGACGTGTGCCGCAAGCATGGAGATATCGGTGATGGTGACTTTGTTACCGTGAGGACATCATTTGTCCAAAAAAATTCACCACAAAACTAAAAAAATATGCTATAATATCTTATAAAAAGATCATAGTCGTGAACAGACTTCCGCTTTGGGGCACATCAGCAGAGGAGGGATGATAATGGATCATAAAGACGATGAATATGTTATAGCCGAGCTTATAGACGGGAACAAAATGACAGAATATCTTTGGGGCGAAAGCGATAAATGCGATGAGTATCAGGAAATCTCCGAAGCGGAAGCGATGGCTTTGATAGATGAACAGCGTGAGCGGTATAATAAACTGCTGGGTATCGCCGCAGAACTTGCGAAAACTCGTAAGGCGAAGCTGTTTAAAAGGGGAGAGCGTCATCTCGACCGCCTGAAAGCGGTGGCAGAGGCTTTTGAGAACACCGAATTCAAAATAGTCGCCTATCTGTACGGTGTTTGTGAGGACACATCCCTCACTCTTGACGAATTGTCCGACATGGGTCTTACTTATCGCATCGTTAATTCTGTCAGGATACTTATCGAAAAGGATAAGCTGACGACCGAACAATAATACAACAGGCTTCGTTACGACCCGTCAGCCGGAGCGGTAATGATCGCGTATCCGGAACATAAGATCAATGAGATGCGCATTTCCCGAACGACCGATGATAACAGTTTTATGATGGAAAAATAGCAGAAAGCCGTAGATTTTCTCAATAGTTCGGAAGTGATGAAAGATGGTTTTAAATTGTATGAATGAGGCGAAGGATATGTATACAGATTTTCTTTCAATGATACCGTGTTCAGCGGTGTATGAAAAGGTGCCCGCAGAGAAGATAAGCAAAACGGCAAAGGAGTTTTATTCGCTGTTTGAAACCGAACTCCCCGAAGACTATATAAATCTTCTGCACCTGACCAACGGCTTGTCCTGTGACGGACACAGTATCTGCGGAGTTTACGACGCGGATTTCCTTGCGGATCACCCGAGAAAGGGCAGCATGGATATCCTGCGGTTCAATTCTTCTTTCAGGGATATGACGGATATCACCGACTATATCCTGCTGGGAAAGTCAAGTCTAGACTATGTTGTTTACAGTATCGCTGAAAAGAAATATCAGATACTCAGCAACGGTACAATGGAATGCTTCGGGTCATTTGATTCTTTCCCCGATCTGCTGTATGCATTCTTTGAGATCGAGAAATAAATATAGCGATCCAACGAATTAAAATCACAAGATCCGGTCGCAAAAGCTTGGATATATGGGCTTTGAGGTCATTTTAATGAACTTTTGCGGGAAGCGTTCATCAGACATTTGTGTGTTAAAAGATTGACTTTTCTGCTTTGATAGTTTATAATATGAATAGCAAAGGTGCTGTCAGGATATTGATCCGACAGCACCATTTTTAATTAGGAGGTAAATAATATGAAAACTGTCGGAGTTATCCCTCTCATAGATCACGGCAGGAACAGCTACTGGATGTTACCCGGCTACCTGAAAGGCTTGCAGGAGGCGGGAGCGTTGCCTGTGATGCTGCCTGTGATCGAGAGTGTAGGTGAACTTCATGCTGTGGCGGATATGTGTGACGGCTTTCTCTTCACGGGCGGACAGGATGTTGACCCCGCACTTTACCATTCGGAGAAAAGCCCCCTGTGCGGTGAATGCAGTCCCGAACGTGACAAAATGGAGATGCTGATACTTGATGAAGCGCTGAACAGAGACAAGCCGATATTGGGTATCTGTCGGGGGATACAGTTTATAAATGCCGCTCTGGGCGGCACGCTTTGGCAGGATATCCTAACAGAACTGCCGAGCGATGTGACCCATTGTCAGAAACCGCCCTACGATATCCCGTCTCATGAGGTGGATATAAGTACCGCATCTCCGCTTTATTCTCTGCTTAAAAAGGATAAGATATCCGTCAACAGCTATCATCATCAGGGTGTGCGTGAACTGTCACCACAGCTTGTGAGCATGGCATCCGCTCCCGACGGACTTATCGAAGCGGTATATGCGCCCGAACAAAAATATCTGTGGGCGGTACAGTGGCACCCCGAGTTCGCCTATCTTAAAGATGAAAACAGCAGGCTCATCTTTGAAGAATTTGTGCGGAACTGTTAGCGGGAATCGTGCTATTGTGATAGTTTTGTGAAATTTTGAGAAACCTCTTGACAAACGAAAATATCTTTGATACAATATAGTTGTACCAAAGATAAACACGAGGAGGAGTATACATGGATATCGACTACCGTGAAGCCATGAAACTGGATAATCAGCTTTGTTTCCCCATATATGCTGCTTCGAGAGTAATAACCTCGCTCTACACGCCGTACCTCAAACCGCTGGGGCTTACCTATACTCAGTACATACTGTTCCTTGTGCTGTGGGAAAAGGACGGGCTCACGGTGGGCGAGATCTGCAGGCGGCTGATGCTGGACAGCGGCACGCTTTCACCGATACTCAAAAAGCTGCGTGATCAGGGCTATATCGATAAGCAGCAGAGCCCTGCGGATGAGCGTTCGTTCATAATAACTCTAACCGACAAGGGCAGAGAGCTTCAGTTAAAGGCTAAGGACATACCGATGCAGGTGGGCAGCTGTGTAAAGCTCGCACCCGAGAAAGCATTGCTGCTGCGTGATCTGCTGAAAGAATTGCTGGAAGATCGTTCCGATGATACGAAAGGAGAATGACCCTATGAAAAACGTTTATGATCTCATTGTCAAAGACCGCAAGGGCGAAGAAGTTGGTCTCAGTGAATACAAGGGCAAGGTACTGCTTATCGTCAATACCGCTACGGGCTGCGGGTTTACTCCCCATTACGAGCCGCTGGAAGCCATGTACCGCGACCTGCGCGGCAAGGGCTTTGAGATACTGGATTTCCCCTGCAACCAGTTTGCAAATCAGGCTCCCGGCAGTGAGGATGAGATACATTCATTCTGCACCATGAAGTTCGGCACCGATTTCCCACAGTTTGCGAAGATAGATGTTAACGGCGACAATGCCGACCCGCTGTTCGCGTTCCTTGCAGCGGAAAAGCCCTTTGAAGGCTTCGGCAAGGGTATAAAGAATGCTGCACTGGAAAAGTTCGCGGATATGAACAACAAGAAGTTCGGTGACAAGGCATATATCAAGTGGAATTTCACCAAGTTCCTGATAGACAGGAACGGCAATGTTATTGCAAGATTTGAGCCTACTGTTGATATGAAAGAGGTCAGAAAGGCTGTTGAACGATCACTGGGGTGATAATATGGACGAAGTATTTGATCTGCAGAATTATATGACCGCAGGCGTGGAGCGCATCGTGAGCGAAGCGATAAAAGCCACCCTCAAAAACCCTAAGGAAAGCGCATTCATGCTGAGATTTGCGGCTGCCGCCAAAAGTGCTTCAAAAAAGCGCCGCAAAGCAGAGGATAGCGGCGAGCATATCCCGCCTTTTCTCATCGCAAGCATAACCAGCAGCTGCAATCTGCACTGTGCGGGCTGCTATTCAAGATGCAATCACGCCACCGTTGACAGCGCCCCCGTAAAGCAGCTGACCGATGATGAGTGGCAGGCGGTATTCGATGAAGCCGAGCAGCTGGGAATCAGTTTTATACTGCTGGCAGGCGGCGAACCCATGCTGCGCAGAGGTGTTATCGAGGCGGCGGGCAAACGGCAGACCATCCTGTTTCCTATATTTACCAATGGCACATACCTGGACGAAAGGTATCTCGAACTGTTTGACAAGTGCCGCAATCTCATACCCATAATGAGCATAGAGGGCGACCGTCAGCGCACCGATGAAAGACGCGGTGAGGGCATATATGACAAGCTGATATCCAATATGGACGAGATAAAAAAGCGCGGGCTGATATTCGGCGCGTCGGTGACAGTTACTGCGAAGAATTACAGAGAAGTCACCTCTCGGGAATTCCTTGACAACCTGTCGGAGCGTGGCTGCAAGGCTGTGATATTCGTCGAATACGTCCCCGTGACGGCGGAGAGCAAGGAACTCGCCCCCACCGATGCCGAACGTGATTATATGCAGAGGGAGATCAAGAGGCTGAGAGAGACCCGCCCCGATATGGTATATATTGCCTTTCCCGGAGATGAAAAAAGTTCGGGCGGCTGTGTTGCGGCGGGCAGAGGATTTTTCCACATAAATTCTCACGGCGGCGCAGAGCCTTGTCCTTTCTCGCCGTTCTCGGATATCAATGTGAGGGACAGCTCCCTGAGGGAAGCTATGAATTCGCCGCTGTTCAGAAAGCTGAGAGATGAGGGCTATCTGCTGGAAGACCACGACGGCGGCTGTGTACTCTACGAAAAACGCGGGCTGGTGAAACAACTCATAAACGCATAAAAATATCAAGGAGGATAAGATCATGAAAAGATATGTTGTTTTACTGATCGTATTTGCAGCGCTGGGATGCTGCTGTTACACTCACCGCCGTGTGATAAAGGCACTATTAAAGCATGAGCCGATGCCTCCTGCTCCCAAGTGGCACTTCTGGTGTAAAAACAGGAGGAGCTGAACCATAAGAAAGGCTGTGAGGATATGACCAACGACACTGAAAACCGAAGTAAGATAATAGTACGGACAAGTATAACAGGCATAGTCGCCAATGTGTTCCTGGCGGCGTTCAAGGCTGTGATAGGCTTGCTGACCCATTCGATAGCCATCGTGCTGGACGCTGTCAACAACATCTCCGATGCGGGCAGCTCGCTGATAACCATAATCGGCACCAAGCTGGCAGGACGAGAGCCCGACAAAAAGCACCCCTTCGGATACGGGCGCATCGAATACCTCAGCGCTATGGTGATATCTGTCATCGTGCTTTATGCGGGCGTTACTTCCTTCGTTGAGTCGGTCAAGAAGATAATAAACCCAACCACTCCCGAATATAACGTCGCTTCGCTGGTGATCGTCGGGGTGGCTGTGGTGGTCAAGATAGTTCTCGGCAGGTATGTCAAGAGCGTGGGCGAGAAGGTCAACTCCGATTCGCTCATCAATTCGGGCGAGGACGCTACTCTTGATTCGGTCATATCCGCTTCGACCCTTGTGGCGGCGATAGTATTCATGCTGTTCGGGCTTTCGCTGGAAGCCTGGCTGGGCGCTTTGATCTCTGCGGTGATAATCAGATCGGGTCTTGAGATGCTGAAAGATACCATCTCGCAGATACTCGGTGAACGCACCGACCCCGAACTCGCCAAAAGCATAAAGCAGACTGTCACCGAGTTTGAGGGCGTGCAGGGTGCTTACGACCTGGTGCTGAACAACTACGGTCCCGATGCCTGGAACGGCTCGATACACATCGAAGTCCCCGATACTTTCTCCGCAGACAGGATAGACAGGCTCATCCGCGAGATACAGATAGCAGTCCACGCTCAGCACCGCGTTATCCTCACGGCAGTGGGAGTATACTCCGTCAACACAAAGGACGAGGAAGCAAAGGCAGTCGAGAAGAAAGTACGCGAGATAGTCTTCTCCCACGAACACGTTATACAAATGCACGGTTTCTACCTGACTAAAGAGACAAACACCATCCGCTTCGACGTGGTAGTGAGCTTCGATGCCCCCGACCGCAGAGAGACCTACAAGCAGATCACTGCGGATGTTAAAAAAGCATTCCCCGACCACGAGCTACAGATCGCGCTGGACACGGATTTCTCCGAAGAATAATATATTCCACAGGGCTATGCCTTCCGTCACAGGCTGACGGAGGACATGGCTTTTTTCATGCCCCGTCTTTCGGGGGCAGTTCGGTGAAGAAAGTGTAGTTTCCCAAAAAACTACACCGTAATATCGCTCGCTGCTGTTTTTATGAGCTATCAAAAACAAATTTCACCCAAAGGCTTGACTTTTTTGTGAATATATGCTATAATTTTTACAAGATTAGTATAACTAAACGAATTCATGCAGTGAAAATAATTTGTAAATAATTTACAGAAAGGGTTGACAGTTATGCCGAAGCGTGTTACATCAGCACAGCACATCTGCGGCGTAGTATGCCCGTAATAATGTAAGGCAAGCGTATCGCAGGAGACCGGTTCTCTGTGCGGTGCGCTTTTTTGTAAAAGGCGAACGTCAAAAAATTATTCCGATAAGGAGGAACGAGCTTATGAAAAACACATTCAGAAAAGTCACAGCAGGACTGCTGGCTTTGGCTCTTGTAGCGGGTGCTGCGCCTGCGAACGTAGGGGGCTTTTTGACAGGGGGCACAGTTATTGCGGCGAGTGCGGAGACAGAGTATCCATTTTACATTGATGGCGCTACGCTCCACCTTGCGGGCAGTGGATGGAGTAGAGCAGACTTGTTTGGCTATTTTGGTATCACTGTTAAATCAAATCAGACTTCGGGCACTGTGCCTGATATCACTAAGATCGTAGCTGATGAAGGAACTGAATTGCCTGAGGAATGTCAATCGCTCTTTGCTGTGTTTACAAAAATAGAGGAAATTGATCTTTCCAATGCCGATGCAAGCAACGTAAAAAATATGAAATGGATGTTTGTCAAGGGTTCATCGGCAGGTAACGGAGTAAGCCTTTCGTCTACAGACATCAGCAGTAGCATACAAACAATTGTATTTGGTAAAAAGTTTAATACAAGCCATGTCACATCTATGTTTGGAATGTTTTACAATTGTTATTTAATAACTAGTCTTGACCTTAGCTGCTTTGATACTAGCCAAGTTAAAACTATGGGCTTTATGTTTCAGAGTTGCAATAATCTTCAAACAATAATAGTTGGAGATGGTTGGAACACTGATTTAGTTAAAAAATCAACTAGTATGTTTGCTTCTTGTGGAGAAATTAAAGGTAGCAATGGAACAGGATATAATAGTAGTCATGTAGATGCAGAATATGCCCGTATTGACGGCGGCACTGACAACCCGGGATATCTGACGGCTCTCACTTACACATGTGTTCCTGCCAATGCTCCTACTTGCACCACTGAAGGAAACAGCGAGTATTACAAAGGCAATAACGGAAAGTTTTACAGCAAAGACGGTGATACCTACACCGAGATAAAGGAAAACGCATGGGTCATTCCCGCTACAGGCGAACACACCTACAACGAGACTTCGGCTATATGGACATGGATAAAGAACAACGGCGTGTATACAGTTTCCGCTAAATTCAAGTGCAGGGACTGCGGTGATATTGCGGCTCCCGATATCAATCCCACACTAACAGAGACCGAAAGCAACGGCATGAAGACCTACACCGCATCTTTCGATTTCGGCGGTCGGACTTATACAAGCACTAAGAGTGAGCAGGTAAACTACAGTATCACGGTCAACAACGATACGAGAAATTATAAGTACGGCGAGCAGATAAAGGCAGTTGCTCCCGCACCTGATGCAGGTATGTTTTTTGACGGCTGGTACGAGGTCAGACCGGATAATACGGAAATCAGGGTCAGCGGAACGAGGACGTACTATTTCTATGCCACCCGCGATATGACTATCGTTCCTCATTATTCTTTAACGGCAGTGGAGGCACAGCCCGTATACTCGATGAACGTAAGCAGAGTAGCTATCCCCGAAAGCGGAAAGCAGAAGATCTCATTCACCGTTGATTGGGAACTTCCTTCGGGCTATGAGTTAGTTGAAGCAGGCGTTGTGAGAAGCTACGAAAATAATGATCCCGTTATCGACGGCGAGAATGTCAGCAAAAAGGCATCAACGCTCAGATCGGTCAGAGGTACCTTTATATATAACCTCACTCTCGGTAAATCAAACGCAGACAGGACGATCTATTCTAAGGCGTATGTGACCTACAAGAATAAGACGACAAATGAAACTGTGACCGGATATACAGGTGTGTTCACTTCCGAAAAAGTGTAAAGCTATGTGGAGGATAATTTGTCAGACCCGAGATGGAGAATAAAAGTATCATTCCAATGAAGATCACACGGCAGGCAGTTTCGGCTGTCTGCCGTTTTTCTTTCCCGAATAGTGCAAAAAACACCGCCTGATGATCAAGCGGTGTTTCTTGGATCTATGATCATATTGATAAAAGTTCAACTGTTATGCCAGTGTTATATCGCTCATGAAAACGAAGTCGCTGCCGTCGCTGTCGGTCCATCTGAGACCTGCGGCACCTGTGTAGGAGATAACGCCCGAGTTGTCGTTGCAGGTGATCTCGTAGCTTTCAAGCTCGCCGTTCTCGTTGTATACTACATAAGCGCAGTAGCCGTCAGTGTAAACAAGGGTGTCGTTAACATAACGTGCGGTGAAGTGGTACTCGCTGTGTGCGAAAGCGGAATCCGCGCCCCTTACTATAACGTCATAGGTGTTGTCGCATTTATTGTTCTTTGCTATATCAAGGGTGATCCTTCTGCCTGTTACCTCAAAGAAAGTGCCGTTTGCCATCCACTCGCCGTAACCGTTCTCGTTCTCATAGTAGCAGGAACCTGCTGTGCCGATCTCATCAGCTTTGGTATGGCTGTTCTCGTTCTCGAAGTAACGGGAACCTGCGGTGCCTATCTCATCAGCCTTAGTGTGGCGGGACTGCCTACAGCTAACGAATGTAGTACCGGGAAGGATGTCGCCCATATCGTCATGCCATTCAAGTACGCCCTCATCCAGGAACTTGATCCGGCCGCTGCCCATTGTGTAGGTGGTGTAGGGTGTCATGATGCCGCAGGAATCACAGGCGTAGTCACCGTTCTCATCGAAAGCAACTGTGGTCTTTCGGCAGTTGGTGTAGTTCATGGTACCTCTGCCGTCGAATTCGCCCGAGAAGTTCCAACTGCTCTTCTCAAATGCACTGGATGACCAGTCAACCTGAACGGAATAAGTGCCATCGCTGTTGCGGGTTATCTCCATTGAGCCGCGACCTGCGATCTCCTCAGCGTAGCTGCCTGCGAACATATCGCCCTCTACATAAACGGGATGTACCTTATCCGTAACGTTAGTCTCGGGAGATTTTTCCTGCTTTGCGGTCTTAGCCTGCTGATCGTTCTTGCCGAGAGAGATGACCGTGTTCTTTTCGTTCTTATTATCCTTTGCAGTTTCCGCGTTCTTATCGGACTTCTCATTTTTATCGGACTTCTTTTCCTGCTTAGCTGTATCCTCAGCTGCCTTATCCTCAGCGGCGGGCTTGTTTTCTGCACTGTTTTCAGCGATCATCTCCACTGCCTTTGCAGCATTATCCGCCACAGGGGTCTCTGCTGCCGCCTGAACTGCCTTAGCCGATGCGCTCTTTACGATCTCTGCCGCACTGTTTCCGCAGCCTGTGAGTGCTGCCGCTGCGATCATAGCTGCCATTGTGATTACCATACCTTTGTTGAACTTTTTCATGATGAATTCCTCCGTATCATTGATATTTTTTTCGTTTCGGGTTTTTGTTTTCCCTTCTGTGTCTATATAATACCATGATATGGCGGAGTATTCAATATTCAATGTCGGGCCGTATCGTTGATTAAACTACACTATGCAACAGCAGTGTAGCTTACTTTACAAAGGATAGTAAAACTGTAATAGGATATGTATCATGTAAATGATGATCTATAGTTTACATCAGTTTTTCCGTGTTAAGGTCAAGCTCCGAGAGGATGCCCGCGATCATATCTTTCGGCGCGTCAAAGCCGTTGTTCACCCAGCGCTCTATGAC
>NZ_CAMHRZ010000117.1 GCF_946187255.1 uncultured Ruminococcus sp. | reverse complement strand
ATAGATATGCAGTGCGTAGAAATCGGTGACGAAATGCACAGGTACGAAATCCAGTATCACGCCAATGCCCTCACGGTGACAGGCATCGATAAAGCGCATCAGTCCCGCAGGTTCGCCGTAGCGGGAAGTGGCGGAATAATAACCCGTCACCTGATAGCCCCACGAACCGTCATAGGGGTACTCTGTCAGCGGCATAAGCTCGATGTGGGTGTAACCCATATCCTTGACGTAGGGGATAAGCAGGTCTATCATCTCATCATAAGTATAAAAGCGGTCATCTTCAGTGCTGTCGAACTTTGTGCGCCACGAGCCGAAATGCACCTCATAGATATTCAGGGGCTTGTCATAGCACTTATCCCTTTTTGCCATCCATTCGCCGTCCTGCCATTGGTGGCAGTCCATATCATAAACGATCGATGCATTTTTCGGTCTTACTTCGCTGTAAAACGCAAAGGGGTCGGAACGATAATGGCGCTGCAGTGCCTGTGTGGTGATGATGAACTGGTAAATATCCCCAGCCTTTGCGGGTATGGTAGTCTCCCACACGCCGCTGTCAAAGCGCATCATCTCGTGTTCGCTGCCGTTGAGCATCAGCTTTACATCACGGGCGTTGGGCGCATAGGTGGCGAACCGCACTCTGTCATCCACAAAATGCGCACCGAAATAATCGTATGCCGTAATGCTCTGACCCTGCAAAAAGTCGTTTATTATCATATTTATGCACGTCCTTATAATTTATTCACCAAAATTACTTGAAATATTTTTTTATTGTGATATAATAGTAAAGGTGTTTTATTCCACTATACGAAAGGAAAAGCAGATGTCAACATCAACCATCACCAAATCAGCACTTTGCAATGCCCTCAAAGAGCTTTGCACTCAAAAGGATTATGAAAAGATCTCCATATCCGAGATAACAGGCTTCTGCGGAATGAACAGACAGTCCTTTTACTATCATTTTCAGGATAAGGAAGAGCTTTTGTCATATATATACTACAATGAGCTTTTCAAAAACATCACTCGCGGTGTCAACTACGACAACTGGTATGAACGTCTTGAGGGCTTTCTGGAGAATATGCAGAAAGACAGGAAGTTCTATTCAAACACTCTGCGCAGCAATGAAAAGACCTTTGAAAAGTATCTTTATCAGAGTATGCACCGCCTGTTCCTGCGGTTTTTCTACCATGCGGTCGCCAATACCCGCAAGCGCAGCGATAAGGCAAAATTCTTCGCGGATTTCTATTCACACGGATTTTGCGGCATGATAATCGACTGGGCAAAGCAGGGAATGAAGATATCCCCCCACACCGTCATGCTCCAGATGAAAGAGCTGGCATTTGAAAATGTCATCATCGGTAAGGGCTTTATCGAAAATCTGTGATATACACAACGTTTACACGGCAGAGGTCATCTGCCGTGTTTTTTATTTTACTGTTATTTGCTGTATGTCAACGGTCGTTAACATACTCTATGAACCTGTCGAACGCCGCTGCGCCATCGCTGTCACGCTTGTAAACGCCTGCGTGTTCAAGCACCTTTGAGAATACCTTTCCGACTTCATCCCTAAGTATGCTGTCCGCATTTTCGGCGGTGAAGGTGTACTGCTTTTTCAGCTCGTCAGCCCAGTCTGCGTGCTTTGAAAGCACCTCGTCACTGCGGATATCAGTGCCGTCCGCAAGTGCCTTTGAAAGCAGCTCCATCTCCGTTTTAAGGCGCGAAGGCAGCACCGCCAGCCCCATTACCTCGATAAGACCGATATTCTCTTTCTTTATGTGGTGAAGCTCCGCATGAGGGTGATATACTCCAAGCGGGTGTTCCTCTGTGGTGATGTTGTTCCTGAGTACCAGATCCATCTCGTATCTGCCGTCACGCATTCGCGCAATGGGCGTGATGGTGTTGTGGGGTTCCCCGTCTGTCTCGGCGTATATGAAAGCCGCTTCATCGGTGTAGCCCCGCCACAGACCAAGTATCTTGTCAGCCAGCTCCACCAGGGCATTCCTGTCCTCACTGTTCAGCCTTATCACCGACATCGGCCACTTGACTATGCCCGCATCCACGTTCTCATATCCCTTGAAGACGACCTTTCTTTCCACCGCCGCCTTTGCCATCGGGAATTCATAATGCCCGCCCTGAAAATGCTCGTGGGATAGTATGGAACCGCCCACTATGGGCAGGTCGGCATTCGAGCCAACGAAATAATGGGGGTACTGCTCCACAAAATCAAACAGCTTGTTGAATGCGGACTTGTTTATCACCATCGGGGTGTGGGTCTTGTTGAAGAGTATGCAGTGCTCGTTGTAATAGACGTAGGGCGAATACTGCAAGCCCCATTCAGCGCCGTCGATAGTCACGCCGATGATGCGGTGGTTCTGTCTTGCGGGAGAATTTACTCTGCCCGCATAGCCCACATTCTCATAGCACAGCAGGCACTTGGGGTAGCCCGACTGCTTAGCCAGCTTTGCCGCCGCGATGGCTCTCGGGTCCTTTTCGGGCTTTGAAAGATTTATCGTTATATCCAGCTCACCGTACTCGGTGGGAGTCTTCCACCTCACATCTTTACATATACGGTATCTTCTTATATAATCGGTATCCTGCGAAAATCTGTAGAACCAGTCGGTGGCAGCTTCGGGAGATACCGACTTCTTCTCCGCGAATATACGCTCCACCTCCGACGGACGCGGAGTCAGCAGACCCATCAGCTTTGTGTCGAAAAGATCGCGGTACACAACCGTATCCTCACAAAGCCCCTGCCCGCAGGCGTAGTCCAACAACTCTTTCAGAGTACTTTCAAGGTCAATATCATTATAGTCTTCCGCGGGCTCATCGTATTCGTCGATCCCCAGCGCCTCCAGCAGACGGTTGGTCGCCCACACTCTGTCAGACTGTTCGATCAGCCCTGTTTCAAGGGCATAGGTCACAAGTTTTTTAATGCTCTCACCGATCATTGCGTACACCTCTTTTTCTTATATATGCACAGGTGATCTTTTCCCTGTGCTCCGCCGTTTCTTATACAATATTATTATATTATAAAACTGACCCAAAGTCAATATGATTTTTATTAATAGCGCCGCCTTTCTCCGTGAACGCGGAGATATATTAAAAAAATGTTAAAACCGCATCATCACCCTTGACAAAGCGGACAAAATATAATATAATACAGACAGTGAATATTTGAATGGCGTTGAGAGGAACAAAAACGCTTTACGGAACTTTCAGAGAGCTGCCGTCAGGTGCAAGGCAGCAGTCCGACAGCGCGATAACTCGTCCTTGAGCCGGTACAGTGAAATCACAGTAGCTGTACTCGGGTTCTCCCGTTACAGAGATGCGCATTGTTTGATGCGGCAGAGGTGTGCAGTGTGAGCTGTACATAAATCAGAGTGGTAACACGGGTATTATGCTCGTCTCTTGTATTATAGAGACGGGCTTTATTTTATTTTCAAAATGATCACGATACTGTTCTGTTCAAGCAGGAGCCGCACAAGATTTTTTTTAAGGAGGAAATACAGATGAAAAACGCACAGAAGTATTCAAGAGGTTACTATATGCCTCCCGTAAAATGCATGAAGTGGGCTGAAAAGGATTATATCGACCACGCACCCGCATGGTGTTCGGTAGATCTGAGAGACGGAAATCAGGCACTTATCATACCCATGAGCCTTGAAGAAAAGCTGGAATTCTTCAACAAGCTGGTCGAGATAGGCTTCAAGGAGATCGAGATAGGCTTTCCTGCCGCATCCGAGACTGAGTATGAGTTCTGCCGCACACTTATAGAAAAGAATATGATACCCGACGATGTCACAATACAGGTGCTCACACAGTCGAGAGAACATATCATCAAGAAGACCTTTGAGGCTATCGACGGCGCAAAGCACGCAGTCGTTCACCTTTACAATTCCACCTCTGTAGCACAGAGAGAGCAGGTGTTCCGCAAGTCGAAGGAGGAGATCATAAAGATCGCCACCACAGGTGCAGAGCTTTGCAAGGAATACAAGAAGCACGCAAAGGGTCACGTTACCTTTGAGTACTCCCCCGAGAGCTTTACAGGTACCGAGCCTGAATTTGCTGCGGAGATATGCAACGCTGTCATCGATATATGGGAGCCCGATGCCGACAACAAGGTCATAATAAACCTCCCCGTAACTGTTGAGATGTCTCTCCCCCACGTTTATGCACAGCAGGTAGAGTATATGTGCGGCGCTCTTCACAACAGAGAGAACCTGATAATATCCCTCCACCCCCACAACGACAGAGGTACAGGCATCGCTGATACCGAGCTCGGTCTGCTGGCGGGCGGCGACAGAGTTGAGGGCACCTGCTTCGGCAACGGCGAGAGAACAGGCAATGTGGATATAGTTACTCTCGCACTCAATATGTACACTCACGGCGTTGAGCCCAATCTTGATTTCACCGATCTCCCCTCCCTCATCGAGCTTTACGAGAGAGTTACAAGGATGAAGGTATACGACAGGACACCTTACTCGGGCGCACTGGTATATGCCGCATTCTCGGGCTCACATCAGGATGCTATCGCAAAGGGCATGAAGTGGCGTGATGAAAAGGGCGAAGACCGCTGGACCTGTCCTTATCTTCCCATCGACCCCCACGATGTGGGCAGAGAGTATGAGGGCGACGTTATCCGTATCAACTCCCAGTCAGGCAAGGGCGGCATTGGATATATCCTCGAACAGCAGTACGGCTACGATCTGCCTAAGGCTATGCGTGAGGACTTCGGCTACAAGGTAAAGGATGTTTCCGACAAGGCTCACAAGGAGCTCAGCAGGAGCGAGGTACACCAGATATTCAAGGAGACTTATCTCAATATCAGCTCTCCTATCGAGCTTATCGAAGCGCATTACACCCAGAAAGCCGATGAGCTGATAGGCGCAAACGTAAAGGCGATCATCAACGGCAAGGAAGTTGAATGCAGCGCTGACGGCAACGGCAGACTGGACGCTGTTGCAAACGCTCTCACCTCACAGATAGGCATGGAGATAAATGTAGATACCTACACCGAGCACGCACTCGAAAGAAAGACCACCTCCGAAGCTTGCTCCTATGTGGGCATCAACGTGGGCGGAAAGATATTCTGGGGCGTCGGCAGACATTCCGATATCATCGTTTCCTCCGTAAGAGCACTGGTATCCGCTGTGAACAATGCAATGAAGAAGTAATATATAATAACAAATGCTCCCGCGTTTCTTAGGATACGCGGGAGTTTTTTTGCCTGATCGATGCGCGGCAGGGGCATAAAAAAAGAGCAGTACGAAACTGCTCTTTGGGATATCTGTTATCAGTTCAGCTTTGCGCCGCAGCTTGTGCAGAATGCATTGCCTGCGGGAACCTTTGAACCGCACTGTGTGCAGAACTGCTCTCCGCCTGCAGCAGCAGGTGCGGTGTTAGCAGGAGCAACAGGTGTGGGGATGTTCTGCTGAACAGGGATAGTGTTCTGTGCAGGTGCCTGATTGAACTGCTGGGGCTGTGCATAGTTGTTTGCAGCAGGTGCGGGAGCTGCGGACTTGAGGGAATTCAGCGCATCGGGGTTGCTTGTGAAAGCGTGTACTGCATTAAGTGCCTTGGATGCGATGAACAGCAGAGCTACCAGCCAGTAGATGATCTGGAAGAAAGTGAGCAGACCTGTGCCGCTGGACTCGCTGAGGATATTGCCCAGCGCCTTGAACAGCTTCAGGCTCTGTATACCCATATTGCCCGCAATAACGATGAATATCGCGAAGATGAGCTCTACTGCGGGTCCTATGATCTTGTACAGACCATTCATAAACTTATTTAAACCATTCATTTCAAAAACCTCCAAAAATTATGATGAAGTTGATATTAAAAAACTCATGTTTTTATTATACTAACGAAAACAAAGTTTGTCAATAGCTTTAAGTAAAATTTATAATTTTTATTACTTTTTTCGTCAACAATAACCGTGTAACTAGGGAAATCTACAAACCTGCGGCGGTCACTCCCCACAGTCGGCGGCTATCAGCGATATCACCATGAAGTCGCTCGCACTGCCCTCCTCAGCTATCACTACCCTGACGGTGTGCTTGATTCCCTTTCCCGCATTTTCGGTGAGTGTCGTAAGACAGCAGAGGTCGCCCCAGTCCTCTTCAAAATTGGCATCCAGTATGATCTTCCCCGCCTCGTCACCGTCGATCACCGCATAGGCTATGGGCGCAGGCTTATTTACTGTCCTTCTCCACTGCAGCATGAGGACACTGCCCTCTGCTTCAAATGTGATGCACGCACCCTTTCGTGAACCTGTCCAGCCATCCTTGAAGGGGTCGCTGAAATATTCGGACTTGTGAGTATCCGCAGTAAAGCCGTCCACTGCGGGCTTGCAGTTGGTGTTTCGGTATATCACCGCATCCTCAAAGCGGCAGGATGTCAGCTTTTCGGGGAGGGCGGGCTTTTCGCCAAAGGGCTTGCCGTTTTTATAGTCTTCGTAATTCGCATCCAGCAGTCCATTTATCAGTTCCGCGATCATGGCGTGACCGATATCGGTGGGGTGCAGAAGATCGGTGGTATACTCCTTAGGGTCGATCTCACCGCTTTGCACACACTGCCAGGCATAGTCCCTTATACTTACTATCGGCAGCCCGTAATGCTTACCGACCTCGTTGTGTACGCGCTGTGCGTTCCTGCCATCGTCGTAGAACATATTGTTTATGATGACGACCGCCTTGACACATCCCGCCGAAAGCAGCCTGCGTATCAGGCTTTCGTAAGTCTCCCTGAAAAAGTCGGTGTCCTCATCGTTCACCGAAAACTCCACGAACACCACATCGGGCTTGTGGGAAAGAACGTGTTCCTCCGCACGGGCGGCACCGTACTGCGAAGTCGTTGCACCTATGCCCGCATTGAACATGGTAAGCTCTGCGGACGGGAATTTTTCTCTCCACCACTCAAATGATCTGTTCACATAGCGCCTATTCTCCTCAGTTGCATGACAGCCCTGTGTTATCGAGCCGCCCAGATATACTATGCTCAGTTTTCCCTCATCCTCAGCCTTTTTGAACACATTGCCGAGATATCCGAGATCGCCTTTGCTTACTATTGATACCGTTTTTTCCATATATTTCCCACCATTTCCTATAATACCTTTCTTATCTCCGCAGGCAGCCAGTCCACAGGCTCGCCTTTGCCGTCTATCGCCGCAGCCATACGCTTTACTTCATCAAAGGGGTTTGCGATGAGCCCGAAGCTGTTGAACCTGACATCTGGCAGCTCCTTTTGCAGGCTGTTGCACAAAAAGGAATGGAACACCCAGTCGTCCCTGCCGATGATATCATACCCAAGAAATTCGCCCTCAGTGCCTGCGGAAGTGCTGCAATTTGCAAAGTCTTCTCCGAGATAACTGCGGTAATATTCCTCAGTCGTTACCGACACAAGGATATTGTCGGGACTGTCAAAATAATCTTTGTAAAAATGGATAGCGTCTTCTTTGCGCAGAAAACAGCCGTCAACGAGGAAAAGCCGCTTTTCAAGGAGTTCGTTCATCTCTTCGCTCATCCTGATATATGTTTCAATATCCGCGAAACGGCTGATATAATCCTTGTCATCCCCGCGAGGCTTCCACCCGTGACAAAGGGACGGCTGCGGTTCATGGTCGGTCAGGCAGTCGCTCACCGAGATGAAGCGGTCAGTGTCAAAGCCGAGATAGTCCGGACTTGGAACTATCCTGCATATAAAATATCCCACGTTGATAATATCAGTTCTTCCGATCATATTTATCACCCCCGACATACCGGTATATTATATCATATTTTGCCAAAAATGTAAAGCAGCGGAAAGCATTTATACATATACGTTTTTTCCTGCGAATAAAAAACTGATCCCTGCGCATACTATCCTCAAAACGGAGATGATGATATGCACAAAGCAACAACGATATTCAGAAAGCCGCCGTCGGTGGTCACATGGGCGGCTGTGGGCGGTAAGAAAGAGAACGAAGGTCCATACGGTGATCGTTTTGACAAGATAAACGACGACCCCTATTTTACCCGCGCCACCTATGAGGAGGGCGAAAGTCAGCTGCAAAAGCAGGCTGTGAGGATAGCCCTTGAAAAAGTGGGGATGAAGGAGAGTGATGTAGATGTTCTCATCGGCGGCGATCTGCTCAACCAGTGCGTCGGCACGACCTACGGGGTGCGGGACTATGGTCTGCCCTTTCTGGGGATATATTCTGCCTGCTCGACGATGTCCGAAGGGCTGCTGCTGGCTTCGATGCTGGCGGCGGGAGGCTTTGCCGATACAGCGATGGCAGTCACCTCATCACACTTCTGCACCGCAGAAAGGCAGTACCGTATGCCCCTCAGCTACGGCGGTCAGCGCCCGCCCACCGCACAGCACACAGCTACCGCAGGCGGAGCGCTGGCTGTTTCCCCCGAAGGAGAAGCGCCTTACGTCAGGGGCGTGACCATTGGCAGGATAGTTGATATGGGTGTGACGGATGCGAACAATATGGGTGCTGCGATGGCACCTGCCGCTTATTCCACCATAAGGGAGTTTTTCGCGGATACGGGTATGTCGGCATCCATGTTTGACCATATCGTCACCGGAGACCTGGGAAAAGTTGGCAGCAGAGTGCTGTGCGAGATGGGTGAACGAGAAGGGATAGATATACGTTCGCGGCACCTGGACTGCGGTCTGATGATATACGACAGCGAAGCGCAGGATGTTCATGCAGGGGGCAGCGGCTGCGGATGTGCGGCGGGGATGCTGTGCGGGTACTTTTTACCCGAACTGAAAAGCGGCAGGCTGAAAAACATCCTGTTTGCCGCGACGGGTGCGCTTTTGTCCCCAACGGTAAATCAGCAGGGAGAGAGCATACCATCGGTATCGCATCTTGTCTGGCTGTCATCGGATAAAGGAGATAGTGAAATATGATTTATCTTTATGCTTTTCTTCTTGGTGGAGCACTATGCGCTGTGGGGCAGCTGCTGATAGACTTCACAAGGCTGACCCCTGCAAGGATACTGACAGCTTATGTGGTGACAGGTGTGGTGCTGGGCGGTACGGGGGTATACACTGTACTGCGGGAAAAAGCGGGCTGCGGTGCCGGCGTACCTCTCACGGGCTTCGGGGATCTGATGGCAGAGGGTGTGCGCAGTGAGATAGCCGATAAAGGCTTTCTCGGCATATTCACGGGGGGACTGACTGCGGGTGCCGGGGGTATAGCTGCGGCCATGCTTTTTGCATTCATCGCGTCGCTCATCTTCAGAAGCAGAGCTGACAGCCGATAAAACGGCGTTGATACGCGCTAAAAAGCCTTTGTGACCGTTTTTTTGAAATTTTGGTAAAAATGTGCGAAAAACACTTGATTTTTTTGACGCTATATTATATAATAGAATTCAGAGTTGTTAAGAGATTAACAGCGTGAAGTATCCGCCGCGGCGGAAATATTAAATGAGAGGTGTCACTAAAATGGCAGGTTTAAACAAGGTCACTGTTGAAGACATTAATGTTAAGGGCAAGAAGGTCCTGGTAAGAGTTGATTTCAACGTTCCGCTGAAGGACGGCGTTATCACCAACGATAACAGGATCACCGCTGCTCTCCCCACCATCAACAAGCTGGTCGAGAACGGTGCAAAGGTAGTTCTCTGCTCGCATCTGGGCAAGCCGAAGAACGGTCCCGAGGCAAAGTTCAGCCTCAAGCCCGCAGCTGACAGACTGGCAGAGCTGGTAAGCACTAAGGTAACTTTCGCAGCTGACGATACTGTTGTAGGCGACAATGCTAAGGCAGCAGTTGCAGCTATGAACGACGGCGAGATCGTTGTACTGGAGAACACTCGTTTCAGAGGCGCTGACGAGACCAAGAACGGTGAGGGCTTTGCTAAGGAGCTGGCTGATCTGGTTGACGGTCAGGTATTCGTTATGGACGCTTTCGGTTCTGCTCACAGAGCTCACGCTTCCACAGCAGGTGTTA
>NZ_CAMHRZ010000116.1 GCF_946187255.1 uncultured Ruminococcus sp. | reverse complement strand
TGATACAGTAATCCCGCTCAAAATGATCGGACTCTATGGAAGACAGCAGCTTCTGCGAGTCTTCAAGTGAGAGGTACTTGGGAAGAGACTTAGTCGGTTTGGGGAGTTCAAGCTGCGTCAGCGGGTCGTTATCAAGCACGCCCTTTTTGAGGTGCAGATAGGAATAGAACTGCTTTAAAGCGGAGGTCTTCCGCGCCCTTGTCTTAATTGAGTTCTGCCTTTCCTCCGCCAGCCATTTCAGATAATTATATGCATCTATCAGCCGCAGGAACTTCACATACTCAAAAGGCACATCCGAGATCTTGATCTCTTCAAAAGGAGTTTTATTGGGGTCAACATCGTTATTTTCTATCCTGAGGAATCGCAGGAATGTACGCAGGTCGATATAATACGCATCCACAGTGCGCTCACCTCTGGCTCTTACAAGCTGCAGATATGTCAGGTAATCCTCCAGATATTCGGGGCAGTCCTCGCGGTATTCTTTTTTCATTGTTTCCTCCCCTGTTTTTCTCTTTTCATGAGTATAGCTTGGTTTGCTATGTACGCTCATTTGCTTCCGCGAAATTCTTTTGCCGATACATGACCGTAGGCGGTCTCCGCTGAATACACCGCGCGTTTAATCGCTTCACTCATGACTCTCGCCGCTATCGTACCCACTGCATCTATATCCGCCCTCACTTCACCAAGTGACAGTGCATAGATACTGTCCCCGTCCATCGAGGTATGCACAGGCTCGATGCATCGTGCGTAGCCATCGTGCGCCATGCCCGCTATCTTACACAGCTTTGACTTTTCAAAGACTGCATTTGTCAGCACTGCGCCAATGGTGGTGTTGGTGACCGGCTTAGTTTTCTGCGGTACGATATTTTGGACTATAAGTTCTGTCGTATCCGCAAAGTCTTTTTTATCGGGTGTGAGCATACCCGCGATCTTCCTGCGGGTGCTATGGTCGAACACGTCGCCCACCGCATTGAGCACCACTACCGCGCCTATCTCAAGTTCGCCTATCCTTACGGCATAGCTGCCTATACCAGTTTTCATACAGCGCTCCATGCCTGCCATTTTCCCGACGGTAGCGCCGCAGCCAGCGCCGTAGTTGCCGTCCCTGTAATTCGGGGCATCCATCGCCCTCAGCGCAGCTTGATAGCCCATTGCCTTGTCGGGTCTGACTTTGCCGTCACCCACCGTAAGGTCGAAAATATCCGACTGTACCACGAGAGGTACTCTGTGTTCGCCCACCTGAAAGCCTATCCCGCGTTCCTCCAGCAGCTGCATAACGCCGTCAGCCGCGCCGAGACCGAAGGCACTTCCGCCCGAAAGCACCACTGCGTGTATCGTTTCTGCACTCATCAGCGGGTCAAGCAGTGCAGCCTCCCGCGAAGCAGGTCCGCCGCCGCGTATATCAAGTCCCGCACGCATACCGTTCCTGCCCACCAGTACGGTACATCCCGTTCCTGCCGCAGCATCCTCTGTCTGCCCTATGGTGATATTCTTTATATCCTTAACGGAGATCTCTTTCACTGTATCTACTCCTCGTCAGGTACCTCGTTCGTATCCTCGTATGCTTTCAGTATCATCAGCGCCGCGAACTGTCCCGCAAGACAGACCAGCACCGCTTTCCTGCCCAGCTGCCTTGTTACCACAGCCCCGATAGCCGCACCGATGATGAATATAAGTATGATACTGTAATACTCAATGGCTTTCTTCTTCTGCGAAACGTCCTTTGTCTTGAAATAAGCGAACAGGCTCTCGCTGCCGCTGCGGAGATTGCCTGTACACATGGTTGTGGCGTAGGCATTTCCGTTCAGCCTGCGAAAGCCCTCCACCTGCATGGCACAGGTCAGCGAGACTAGCACGTTTGCAAGGTCGTTCCTGCTCGCGGGTATGAACGCCACCGCCGCCAGTATGACCATCTCTACCGTAAGTGTCAGCTGATGCCAGTGTACTCTGGGGTCGTCATTGAATTTTGACTTTATCATCTCCACCGCGATCACGCCTATTACGAATGACAGTATCGGTATCAGGTAATGCACCGCTCCCGCAAATTCTCCGTCCGTCAGGCGAAGCCCCATAAGCACGATATTGCCCGTCTGGGCATTGGCGAAAACTCCGTCACGGCATATATAGGTATAGGTATCAAGATACCCTCCCACCAGGCTTAGCAGTGCGCCGACCTTAAAGTTCTCAGCGATATGTCTGGGGTTTCCCATCAGTTATCATGGCTCCTCACATCGGTTATGGGGACAAGATCGTTAAGATCATATGGTGTTTTCTGATATACACAGTAATTCAGCCAGTTGGAATACAAAAGATTTGCCGAACAGCTCCAGTTGAATATGGGCTGCTGGTCGGGGTCATTTCCCGGGAAATAGTTATAGGGCACTCTGATATCCAGACCCTTGCGCACATCTCTGAAATACTCCTTAGCCAGCGTTTCGCGGTCATATTCCCAGTGACCCAGCTGGAAGAAAAGTCTCTCACTGCTGTCACAGATCAGCTGCAAGCCCGCTTCGTAGGACTCCGCCAGTATAGTCAGCTCAGGCACTTTGATGACATCCTCGTGCCTTACCTCTGTATGCCTTGAATGGGGACAGTGGAACACATCTCCGAAGCCTTTGAGTATCATGCTCTCGGGGTGTTCGATATGGTGCTTGAAATTGCCGAACATCTTGGCTTCAAGAGGATACTTCGGCACGCCGTAGTGATAGTACAGCGCTGCCTGCGCACCCCAGCATATATGTATCGTCGAATACACATTCGTCCTCGACCATTCCAGCACCTGACAGAACTCCTGCCAGTAGTCCACATCCTCGTATCTCAGCTGTTCTATGGGCGCACCTGTTATGATGAGACCGTCATAGCGGTTCTCCATCACCTCAGGGAAGGGCTTGTAAAACGCCAGCATGTGCTCCTGAGAGGTATTTTTTGTCACATGGCTGCTCATCTGTATCAGCTCGATATCAACGTGCAGCGGTGTGTTGCTCAGAAGTCTCAGCAGCTGTGTTTCGGTGGTGATCTTGTCGGGCATCAGGTTGAGTATAGCTATCTTCAGTGCGCGGATGTCCTGGTGCATAGCCCTGTCATTGGGTATAACGAATATCCTTTCCTTTTCCAGTGCCTTGAATGCAGGCAGATCGTTGGGTATCTTGATAGGCATTGTTTACTCCCCCTATACTTTTATATTCTTTGCATACCACTCGGGCTTTGTTATCCTGTAGACCTGTATTTCCGCAGTTATGCCGCCCTTCTGTTCAAGGGTGATCTGCGAAGTCCCGATATGCTTGAGTCCGCAGCTTTCCATCACACTGCCGCCCATAGGATCTTCGGTGAAAAATTCCGCTGTGACCGCATCAAAGCCGATAACGAAGATAAGATAGGCAAGCACAGCTTCAAAGGCTTCCGTCATTATACCCTTGCCCTGCCATTCCTCGCCCAGCGCATAGTTTATCTTCGCTTCCCTCTTTTCAATATCCGCATCCACTACGTTTATTTCCCCGATAGGCTCGCCTGTTTCGGTCAGTTCTATTATCCAGTGGAATTTGTCAAGACTGCGTGACGCTTTCATCATCGCAATGCAGTAAGCTGTGCTTTCCTCCACGCTTTTATGGGCGTTACGGGTGCTGTACCTTGCCGCATTCTCATCCCCTGCCCAGTTTTTAAATATGTACTGCGAGTCTCCCAGCTTGAAGGGTCTTACCCTGCATCTTTTGGTTTCAAACGGCTGTGTGCCGATAAGATTGAGTCCTTCCATTTTTCCTCCTATGCGTAAAAGCCGCAGCAGCTGATCTTTCTTTTCAGGTCACGCTGCAATACCACGTTGTTATCCTTTTCCTCCACCCTGACTATCCTGTCAAAGCCGTGAGCGCTCAGAAACCTGAGCATCCCTGCATCAGCGAGCGATACCCTGACTGTCAGTAGATCATATCCCATATACAATGCCTGATCTGCGGTGTACTCCAGCATCATGCCGTCACAGCCGTCGGTGCGGGCGGCATCATCAAAGGACAGCCCCGTAAGATACAGCTTCCTCAGTGCACAGGTGAGTACCTCATCGTTCATCTCAAAGACCAGCGCTGCGGCAGCCTTGTACTTTTCACCGTCGTTCAGTGCGAATACCACGCCCTTATGCTCTGTCGCCAACTTTTTGAGCATTTCCTTATCCTTGCAAAAAGGCTGTGAGGTCAGCGCCTCTATATTATCACCCATCATCTTATCAAATGACAGCTTTATCATAACATCACCCCGCGTCAATTATTCCCGAAAAACAAAAAGTGCGTCCGCATCACAGACGCACCGATCTTTCAAATCATGCCACAGACAAAAAGCCATAGCAGTTATCCGAAAACGGCTCGTCCCGCACAGCCCGACTTTACTATCGCATTGTACATGACCATATTATAAGACATACAGCCGCCTCCTTACCCGTTTACAGTATTATACCATATAGCTTAATTATTGTCAAGCAGGACACAGCTTTGCACAAACTGTCAGCCCTTGGTTTTCCCGTTCCTGCCACGTTTCTTCTCACGCCGCTCCTCCGCCTTTTTCAGCAGCCGTTCCGCCGTGAGTCGGGGATAGCTGCCCGTACTGCGCATAAGCTCTGCCAGGCGTTTCTTTTCCTCTTCGGTGAGCTTTTTCATCAGATCACCCGAATGATATGATTATACAGCACCCTGAGTCTCGGCTCGATGGCACTTATGACATCGGTATGGTAATGCCCGCAGAACCACCGGTCATACTCCAGCTTGCTGTTGACCTCCTGCAAAAAATCGGTAAGGCGGTTGGCGGGATATTCCTCCTCAACGTTCATCATCTCGGCTATCTCATGCTGCACCGCCGAAGGTGCACAGTGACTCAGCACCACATCAGCTTTCCATCCGTGCTTTTCAAGGGTATCAAGGGCGTGAGCGTATTCCTCATCGCTTGGCAGTTCCTGTACCCACCAGGAATCACCCTCCGTGCGGTACTCCATGTCATGGGACTCGGCACCGCCCATAGTGAATAATCTCAGCCCCTCTATCTCAAACATCTCGCCACGCATCAAGTGGTAGATACTGTCACCCACCTTGTGCGCCCTGCCGCCGCGATAATCCACTTCGGGGAACTCATTGAGCAGATCGAAGTTTTCGTGATTGCCGTCTATGAATAATGTGGTATACGGCTTTTTATCCAGCCATTTGCGCCACCAGAGATCCTCCGCATCATTATTCCATACAAGCCCGAAATCCCCTGCAATGATAAGATGATCGTCCTTTGTCATCTGTTTCTGAATGGGATTTGCCTTTGCAGCCAGTTTTGCTATATCCGCCGCACCGTGGATATCCCCCGTAACAAGTATCATTGTATCCCCCCTTAAAAACAGCAATACACCGTCACTTTACATCGATATCGAGCTCAACAGGGCAGTGGTCACTGCCTGTTATCTCTGTAAGGATCTTTGAATCCGAGACCTTTTCCATAAGCCTTTCCGATACCACAAAGTAGTCGATACGCCAGCCCGCGTTGTTCTTCCTGGCGTTGAATCGATAGGACCACCAGGAGTACACCCCTGTGGTATCGGGGTAAAGGCGGCGGAAGGTATCTGCAAAGCCTGCCGAAAGAAGTTCGGTGAATTTGCCGCGCTCCTGATCCGAAAAACCTGCATTTCCGACATTGCTCTTAGGATTTTTCAGGTCGATCTCCTCATGTGCCACATTGAGATCGCCGCAGTAAATAACAGGCTTTTTGCTGTCAAGCTCACAGAGATATGCGCGCATATCGTCCTCAAACTCCATGCGGTAGTCAATACGCTTCAGCTCGTTCTGTGCATTGGGCACATAGCAGCAGACGAAATAGAACTCATCATATTCGCAGGTTATCACTCTGCCCTCGTCATTGTGAGCGCCGTTCATCCCATAAGTAACGGCTATCGGCTCACGCTTTGTGAAAACGGCAGTGCCCGAATAACCCTTTTTTACCGCACTGTTGAAATATATCTTATAGCCATCGGGCGAAAAATCCGCCTGATCGGGCTGCATCTTCGTCTCCTGTATGCAGAATATATCAGCATCGGCGGATGCAAAAAAATCCCCGAATCCCTTTTGCAGACACGCTCTGAAACCGTTGACGTTCCATGATATCAGTTTCAAATCCTCACCCCTTGCTTTATTTTTTATTATATCACACATATATGAATTTTTCAAGCATTTTTGCCCGAAAAATGACTGTTTGCACAGTTGATATACTGTTATTCTTTTCCATAAAAGTGTTCCTGAGATAAAGTGTTATTCGTTGTTGTCGATAGTTTGGCAGGGGGCGAGTTGGCGGTGATGAAACTTTCACGGATACCACTGCTTTTATCCTTAGGAGCTTCGGTTTGCGGCTTTTTTTGCTGTGTGTGCTTGTCTGATGTCGCGAACTCCGCTTTTCGCCAACGGAGAGATCAAAAAAGACCTCTCCGCTCGCTGCAAACGGAGAGATCTTAGATATTTCTTCTTATTATACGTTCATCTCGGCAGAGGTCACAAGTTTTCCGCCGCATACTGTGCAGAACTTACCCTTTTCAAAGGTCTTGCCGCACTGGACACAATGCAGCAGACCGTCATAAGCAGGCGCTGTATTCTGCGACTGAGGAACAAGTGTAGTACCGCAAACTGTACAGAATTTTCCCCTCTCAAATGTCTTTCCGCAGGCGGGACAAACCAGTCCGCTCGTCTGCGGTGCGGGAGCGGGAGCAGTATTCATCACGGGCTGAGCCGTCGGTATATCGTTGACAGTCTGCGCAGGTGCATCATCAAAAGGCACCAGGTTTCCGCCGCAGGATGTACAGAACTTGCCCTTATCCATGATCTTTCCGCACTCAGCACAGCGCAGCTTTTTCGGTTCGGCTGCCACAGGTGCGGGAATTACGGGCGTGTTATCCACAGGTGTAGGTATAGTCTGTGCAGGCTGAGGGGGATTTATCTCCGCAGGCTCTTCATCGGGAACA
Source organism: uncultured Ruminococcus sp. (assembly GCF_946187255.1). Taxonomy (GTDB): domain Bacteria; phylum Bacillota; class Clostridia; order Oscillospirales; family Ruminococcaceae; genus Hominimerdicola. The sequence goes on along the minus strand of NZ_CAMHRZ010000116.1, from coordinate 3,009 downwards.
AGATCAACGCCGCAAACGGTGCAGAACTTACCCCTTTCAAACTTCTTGCCGCAATCGGGGCATTTCAGCTTTAAGGGTGCTGCGGGCTGTACAGGTGCAGTCTCAACAGGTGCGGACTGAACGGGTGTTGTCTGAACGGGTACTGTCTCGGCAGCAGTGGCTTCTTCCTCCGCTGGCACCAGCTGACCGCCGCAGGAGGTACAGAACTTGCCTTTTTCGTGTATCTTTCCACATATCGAGCATTTCAGCACCGAAGGCACAGCTGCGGGTGCGGGAGCAACTTCGGGAGCCTTTTCTTCTTCCACAGGCGCCAGCTGACCGCCGCAGACCGTACAGAACTTGCCCTTATCCATTATGTATCCGCAGATAGTGCATCTCAGCTTGACGGGTGCGGTGCTGTTATCAGCTGCCGTTTCCGTCACGGGTGCGGACACTTCATCGACTGCCGTTTCAACCACAGGAGCGGGAACCTCATCAACAGTCGTTTCAACTACAGGTGCGGGAACTTCATCGACTGTAGTTTCGACCACAGGTGCGGGTACTTCATCGACTGCCGTTTCAACAACAGGTGCGGGCACTTCATCCACAGTCCCGCCTATCTTATTGAGTGCAACGCCGCAGAATATGCAGAAGCTGCCCTCCGAGAACTTTCTGCCGCACTCGGGGCATTCGCCCACAGGTTCGGACTCGCTCTCAGCCGTTTTAAGTGTAAAGAACTCACTCAGTTCACCGCCGCAGTAAACACAGAATTTACCTCTTTTTCCTGTCTTGCCGCATTTATTGCATATAAGCATATATCCTCCTATCCCGACAATCGCCGTTTATGGCAATGCCGTACAAAATACTTATGATATGATAAGCAATTCTTGTTATAATTATTATAGTATTAATTTGGGTGAATGTCAAGAGTATTTTGTCATTTGATAAAAAAAAGTAACCGTCCCGACATCTTGTCAGGACGGCATATCATTCGCTTTAAAATATCATTTGAGTCCGATAATATGGACAAGAGCCATTCCGTCAGCAACGTTTACACTTCCGCTGCCGTCAACATCCGCTCTGTCATAATAGCGCTTATCTATGGCTTTTCTGCCCGAAACATGAGCCATCACCACTACGACATCGGTAACGTTTACCATACCGTCGCCGTTTATATCGTATCTGTTGTCCTCAATGCTTTCATCGGGCTGTACGGCTTCACCGTTCTGTATATATATGGTATATACTCTCCATGTGCCGGCGGCAGAAACGCAGGAAACATATATCTTATTGAGACCGCTGTGCAGAGTATACGATCCTGTTCCGTAAACCTTAGCGTTTGCGCTGCAGGGAGCTGCAAAAACGGTCACTGTGTTCTTATCGGCAGAAGCTGTAAGATCAGAAGAATACTTGTTGTATCTGGTCGAAACTGTTGCACCGCTGACCGAGATATGATCGATGAGATCATTGGTGTCTTCTTCGGTTTCGGGCTTGATGCAAAGGGTATCGGGCATATTATCGTATACGGGTATCTTGAACTCCAGTACAGAATCAAGAACATCCTCACCGTAAGCATTTACAAGAGACTTAGCTTCGTTAGCCTGACCGAACACACAGGTCATGTACTGGTGATAGAAATACCCGTTGCCGCCGTCGGTCATATCAAACTTCTGTAAATATAAGGTATCCTGTTCCTTGCTGATATAGCCGTTGCTCAGGAATATGGAGCCGCCCACGATGGACTTGTACTGATTGGTCCAGGGAAGCAGATACTCGGGAGCTTCGGTGGTGGCATACTTTGCACCCATCTGACCTGCGCTCATTGAAGCAGTAGCATACGCCTGCACATCGAAGAAATTGAAGTAATTCTCGTAACCGTAAACAGTGCCGAGAGACTGGGGAGCGCCGTAAGCGCCCTGTTCGTTCCTGCACCTGGAAGCCAGATGGTAGGGTGAAACACCCGATATCTCCGCTGCTTTCATAAAGGTCTGCGCATAAGAAAGAGTCTCGCCCGTATCGGGACAGGTATAATCGCCGTCCATAAATGTGCCGCGAAGTATAGCCTCTACTCCTTCTATATTATGTATATTAGCGTCATACGAAAGGTTCTCGAACATGAATATATAATCATCGTTCAGGAAATTTCTGGGATCGAGATAGTACCTGATTATATCCTCCGAAGCTGCCACCCAGCCGCCTGAATCCAGCTGGTACCATTCCTCTGTTTCGGGATCATAGGCACCCTTCTCTTTGGATTTCCAGCTTTCGGGGGCACCGCTGTGTACCAGATTGCGTCCGACAACAGACTCCTGAGCGACTGCTTCGTCCCAGTCAATGCCTATATGCTGTGCGGTGAATACCCAATTGGGGTGTTGTCTGTGCAGCTCTCGCAGGTATATCCTGTAACTTTCGGGGAACTCCTGGCTGTCCAGATAGTTCTCGTAATCATTTTCCTCTTCATCTCCCGTACTGAAAACGGAGATACTGTCCGCAGGAACGTATCCTACCATATTGCCGTAAGCGATCTTATACCACAGGTTGCCGCTGCTGTCTTTCTTTTCTTCGAGTATATCGATATAGTCGCCGCTGTCGAGCCAGCCCCTGTACAATGAAGACTCGTCCGCATCTACTCTTACATCAACACTTGTAACGGCACAGATACCGCTCCTGTTCTCCTCTGCGGAAGCGGTAAGCATACCCTCGCGGGCACATATACCATTTCCAAACATGATAGCTGCTGCCATTACTGCCGCTGTGGTCTTTTTAAATATCAACGCTGAACACCTCCGGGTGAAAAAAGCCTGTACGGTCGTCTGACTGATAGATATCGGCTTTTGATTACCGCCGATAAACATATTATATATTAAAAAAGTCACATTGTCAACAGCAGTTTTCGTTCATATTTTCGTCACACTCAAAATTAACCGCAAAGTAACCAAAGGTTACAGAATGAAATAACTATATATCGTATATTCGCAAGTGCTAAAAGCTATATATAGTATGCGCATTTCAAGGCTGTGCTACAAGTTG
>NZ_CAMHRZ010000115.1 GCF_946187255.1 uncultured Ruminococcus sp. | reverse complement strand
CCACGCGAACCTACCTGATATCCGCACTGGTTTGAATATGCCACCAGCTTCTGGGAGATCATGTACAGCACCGAGAAACCATGCTTTATGATGGAGTCCAGCTCACGTTTGAGCCGCTTGAATACCAGCGGGTGAACGTGTTCCTTGAAGTACTCCGAAACATCCACGTCCTCGCCCTCGGGGACCTCTATCGACAGCGGGTCGCAGTCGCCGTAAAGCTCGCAGGCTTTGCGCCAGCAGATTATCTGCAATTCGTAAACAGCGCCCTCGATGAAAGGGGTATACGTTCCAACCGGGAAGGCTTTCAGATCGGCATCGATCATATCCGCAACATTGTTGGTATTGGTGACTACTACCTCAAACGCCTTTTCCTCGCCCAGATAAGCGAGTTCCTCCAGCATTTTGTCCGTAGTTTTCAGATACAGCGGTGCCTGATTGTCGCAGTCGGTAAAGCCCATCGATGCCTGGATTATCGCCCTGAACTTAGCGTCCTCCTTATTGAGGAAATGCACGTCGCCCGTAGCACATACGGGTATACCAAGTTCCTCACCAAGACGCACGATAAAGCGGTTTATGTCCTTTACATCCTCAACCGTCCTTATCTTGTCATAAGGCGGCTTTTCGGCTGTGAGCATGAACATATTGTTGCCGTCGGGCTGTATTTCCAGATAATCGTAGAAAGCGGCTATCTGTTTTATGTATTCGTAGGGCTTGCCTTCCAGATACGCCTGTATCACCTCTCCGCGCTCGCAGGCGCTGCCGAGAATAAGTCCCTCACGGTACTTGGTCAGCTCGCTTTTGGGTATACGCGGACGGCGCTTGAAGTATTTGAGATTTGAATCGGATATTAGTCTGTAAAGATTTTTCAGACCGATATTGTTCCTGACCAGTATTATCTGGTGGAATACGTCCTTTGTTTCGGTGACATTATCGGTCTCGCCCAGCAGACCGTTGAGCATATCAACGGTGATGAGCATCAGCGGGTACTGCTCGCGCAGCATTTTGCAAAGCTCGATAAATATTGTTCCCAGTACCTCAGCATCGTCACAGCCGCGGTGGTGCTGAAAATCTCCGCAGCCGAAATGCTCTGCCACATAATTCAGCTTATGACGTTCCAGCTGAGGCAGCATTATCTGAGACATGGGTACGGTATCCACACTTGAAAACTCGAATTTTATGCCCAGTCTCTGGCAGGTATTGGAAATAAAGCCCGTATCAAAGGGCGCATTGTGGGCAACGAGACAGGGCTTTTCACCGCAGAAGGATATGAAAGCATCTATGGCAGTCTTGATATCGGGCTGACCTTTCAGCATATCTTCTGTGATATTAGTTAGGTTTGAGATAAATTCGGAGATGGGACACTGAGGATCCACAAGCATATCAAATCTGTCGATAACTTCAAGTCCTCTGACCTTTACCGCACCTATCTCTATTATCCTGTCCTCTTTTGAATTGGTACCTGTGGTCTCCAGATCAAAGCATATAAACTCATCCGTCAGCTCACGCTTGTCAACGCCCTTGAATATCCTGGCATCGTTGTTGACTTCGTAAGCCTCGCAGCCGTAGATTATTTTGAATTCTTTGCCCGACTTGCGGATATCGTCGCACTTTGTACCCGCTTCGGGGAAGCCCTGTACCACACCGTGATCGGTGATCGCCAGCGCTTTATGTCCCCAGCCCGCCGCCTTTGCCACCAGCTTTTCGGGAGCTGCCAGCGCGTCCATCATGGACATATTCGTATGGCAGTGGAGCTCGACACGCTTTTCGGGTGCATTGTCCTTTTCGGCTTCCCTGCCCACCAGCATGATATCATCAGACATGAGGTACACGTTGTGGTCAAAATCGTCTTCCTCCAGCTTGCCGCGAACAAGTACAGTGCTGCCCTTCTTCATCTTGCCCAGCATAGCTTCCAGCTGTTCTCTGGTCAGGCGTACGAATTTGCCTTTCTTATTGGAGCCGATCAGCTTCAGTGCGCAGGAAGAGGTGTAGTCGGTGATATATATCACCGCTATCAGCATACCTGTCTTGGTCTCTTTGGTATCTATCTGGAACACATCGCCCCAGACAGTGACCGCATCATTGAAATGCTCCAGTCCCGCAGCATCCGCAGGCAGACTTCCCATACTGTACACACGGGTATCCGACTGGATAGGACCGCCTTTGAGCACGGATGCGCCCTCACCCAGCAGGTGAAGACTTGTGAAATCCACATCCACAGTCCTGAATTCAATGCCCTGTTCTGCAGGAGCGGCACTTTTATCCGCTGCTTTCTGTTCATAAGATTTGATATCGGGCTGGGGCAGAGATGCGAGATATTCCTGCTGTGCTTTTTCATGGGTCGCCATATCATTGAGAAGTACGCCGTAGAACTCTATCTGCGCATTTACGGAAAACAGCTCATATACGAGATTGCTAAAGCAGTTGAATATCCCCGCTTTTTTCATAAGCTCAAAGCCGCCGTGTTTAAGTGTGACTATGAAAGTCTTGCCGTCAAAAACCACTTCGGCATTATCAAGAAATCCGTTAACAAAGGGAAATCTCTCTTTAAGAAATTTGCATATATCACCAAAATAGGCAGCTGAAAGCAGGTCGGGCGCATACTTGGGCGAAAGCCTGAATCCGCATCTTATCGCTTCTCTCATGCGCTGCTCGAACTGTGCTATGCAGTCGTAGCTGACTGTATTTTCAAATGATGCTATGCATTCCATGCTGTTCATATCTTCACTGAACAACAGCTTCAATATCTTGCCCCCTGCGATGTCGGCAGGTATCGCATCCGAAAATTCATCAAAATATTCACTGATCGTATATGTTGCCATTTATTACCGTCCTGTCTATAGCTTTTCGATCTCTTCCATCAGCGCTGACAGCGCCTTATCCTCAGATACGGTGAAGAGTTTTTTCCCGTGAGAGAAGATCACCGCTTTACCGTCACCGCCCGCGATGCCGATATCTGCTTCACCGGCTTCACCTATACCGTTCACAACGCATCCCATGACTGCCACCTTGATATCCTTGTTGATATCCTTTGTCAGCTCCTCCACCTGCTTTGCCAGCCCGATGAGGTCTATCCTTGTGCGTCCGCAGGTGGGGCAGGAAACTATCTGCACTCCGCTTCCCCTGCCGATGGCTTTGAGGATATCCTTTGCCGCATATATCTCCTTGACGGGTTCGTCTGTCAGGGATACTCTTATGGTCTCGCCTATACCATCGATAAGCAGCGAACCTATACCGATGGAAGATTTTATCAGTCCCATGCGTTCGGTGCCCGCTTCGGTAACACCGAGATGCAGAGGATAATCACACTGCTGTGCCAGCTTTCTGTAAGCCTCCACCATTATATTGACATCGGAGGACTTTATCGAGATCACGATATTCCCGAAATCACACTGCTCCAGTATCTTAACGTGCCCCATAGCGCTCTCCACCAGTGCATCGGCACAGGGGGAACCGTACTTTGCCAGCAGTTCCTTTTCCAGGGAACCGCCGTTCACGCCAATCCTTATGGGGATATTCTTCACGGTACACTTTTTTACGACAGCGCGGACCTTGTCCATATCACCGATATTTCCGGGATTGATGCGTATCTTGTCGATGCCCGCATCCGCAGCCGCCAAAGCCAGCCTGTAATCGAAATGGATATCCGCTACCAGCGGGATGCTCACCTTTTCCTTGATAGCAGGTATGAGCGCCACCGCAGCCATATCGGGTATCGCAGCCCTGACTATCTCGCAGCCTGCTTTTTCAAGGCTCACTGCCTGCGCAACAGAACCTTCGATATCCGTTGAAGGAACGTTCAGCATCGACTGTATAACTATATGCTTTCCGTCAAGAGTAAGGTCACCGACCTTAACGGGTCTGACTTTTCTCATAATTATCCCCCTTATTTCAGCCATCTTGCCAGCAGGTCATCTACCTGTTCCCTGCCGCGCAGTCCGTCACACCAGCGTGCGGGTATGCCCTCATATCCGAATTTTATCCCCGCAAGACCACCCGTGATGCAGGCAGTGGTATCGGTATCATCGCCCAGAGCTACTGCACGCTTTACGGCTTCCTCATAATCAGCCGCTTCACGCATTATCATCACAGCGCTCCTCAGTGAATCGACAACGTATCCGCCGCCTTTTCCCTGCCATATATCAGGCTCATCGGGACATATCCTGAACTCGAATTCTTCGGAAAACTCGGGTCTGTCGGAATATATCCTGCGAAGTCCCGCTATCGCGCCCGCAAGTGCCTGCTCAAACTCTTCTCCGTTCAGAAGCCCCCTTGCGATAAGCACATAGAGCCCGCAGCAGACAAGATTTGTTATATTCCCGTGAGTTACAAGGCACTGCCTATGGGCATCCTCGACCAGCTGTTCGTCCGTTCCCTCATGCCACAGCGCCAGCGGCAGAACTCGCATCAGTGCTCCGTTGCCTTTGCCATCGGGTCTTACCATACCGCTTTTCTCGGGAGAAACTCCGTTTCTATATGCATCCAGCGCCATACCCGTCTGTATGCCCATATCAAACACCTTGTTATCCACTGCCCACAGACCCTGTTCGTACCATGCCAGCACCTTCGCCGCATAGTCATCAAGATCGAAACAGCCCTTTTCTGCAAGGCTGTCCAGCAGACAAAGCGCCTGCGCACCGTCATCCGACCATGTTGCGGGAGGAACACCTCTGTGTGAACGCGAAAAGCCTTCGGGCGGCTGCATATCTATCTTATCGAGGGGCGGAATGTCCTCCGCCCGATGGAACTCATAGGGAACGCCAAGTGCGTCACCCACCAGCAGACCGTATAAGCCGCCTTTTATCTTATCGATGTTTTTCATACTTACACCAGCTTTGTTATATCGCTCACCGTAATCACTACCATCAGGAGCAGCAGGCAAGCCATGCCCACCGTATGCACGAGCCCCTCATGTTCGGGCTTTACGGGCTTTCCGCGTACAGCTTCCAGCAGCAGGAAGATAAATCTTCCGCCGTCAAGGGCGGGCAGCGGCAGCAGGTTGAATATACCTACGTTTATCGTGATGAACGAGGATATGGAAAGGATGGAATTTATAAGACCGTTCCAGTCGATCTTTCCCGTATCCCGGTCACGCTCGCTGTCGATGACCTCACCGATGGAACCGACGATGCCAATGGGGCCGCTCATATCTTTAAGTGAGTATTTTCCCCTTACTATATCCGCCAGAGAGATATAGATAAGTCTTGCATCAGTTGCAGTCTGCTTTAATGACTGAGTTATCACCGAACCGACGGTCACATCCTTTGGCTCGACCCAGAAATCGTAGTGTACGACCTCTTTTCCGTTCTCGCCCATTGAGGTAGACAGCTTTACGTCCTTCAGGCTCACCCGCTGACCGTTTCTGACAACGACCATGTCGTATACGCCGTCCTCGTCATTTGAGAACTTGTAGGACATATCCATAGAAGTGAATATCCTCATGCCGTTTATCGCAATGATCTCATCACCGACTTCAAGACCCGTCTGATGGCTGACTGCTTTTTCTTCAAACTTTGATACCGTAGTGGTAACGATAGCGTCACTCATACCTGTCTGTATCATAAGCAACACCAGACCGAGTATCATATTCATGAATACGCCTGCGAGCACGATGATCATCCTGCGCCAAACAGCTTTCTGGCAGAATGCTTTGCCGTCAGCGCTCTCACTGTCCTCGCCCTCCATCGCACAGTAACCGCCAATGGGGAAAGCACGCAGTGCATACATAGTCTCGCCCTTCTGCTTTTTGAGCAGCGCGGGACCCATGCCGATGGCAAATTCATTCACCTTGACCCCGTTGGACTTAGCTGCGATAAAGTGTCCGAATTCATGGATAGTTATTATCAGACTGAAAATAATTATTGCAATGATTATACTCATCAATACTGCCCTTCTTCTATCTTGTTTTCCACATAAGCCCTTGCAGCCCTGTCGGCTTCAAGGATATCATCAACTGTTTTTATCTCTTTGTTCTCTGTATTTTCAAGCACCTCCGTAACGAGGTCGCCGATGCCCGTAAAGCTGATTCGTCCCTGCAGGAAAGCGGCTACCGCCGCTTCGTTCGCACCGTTCACCGCAGCGGGAAGTATACCGCCCGCCGTGACTGCCTTGATGCAGGCGGTCAGGCACTTGAATGTTTCATAATCGGGCTTTGCAAAGGTAAGTTTTCCGTAATCCGTCAATGAAAGCTTCCTTACATCGCAGTGTACCCTGTTGGGGTAAAGCAGTGCATACTGTATGGGTATCTTCATATCCGGCACGCCCAGCTGCGCTATAACGGAATTGTCTTCGTATTCCACCGCCGAATGAATAACACTCTCGCGGTGTACAACGATCTCTATCTGTTCGGGGCTGAGATCGAAAAGCCACATGGCTTCTATGAATTCCAGACCCTTGTTCATCAGCGTTGCGGAATCTATGGTGATCTTATTGCCCATAGACCAGTTGGGGTGATTTAGCGCCTGTTCAACGGTCACGTTACGAAGATCATCAAGTGTCCTGCCAAAAAAAGGACCGCCCGAAGCTGTCAGGATTATCCCCTTGACACGGTTCATGCTGTTGCCCTGCATGGACTGGAATATAGCTGAATGCTCGCTGTCAACCGGGTATATCATTACGCCCTTTTCCTTTGCGGCATTGATGACCAGCTTGCCGCCTGCCACAAGGGTCTCTTTATTGGCAAGAGCGATATCCGTCCCGTGTTCGATGGCAGTGAGAGTTGGCACAAGCCCTACCATCCCCACGACGGAATTGAGCATAATATCAACGCCGTCCAGCGAAGCAATTGTTTTCAGCCCCTCCATCCCTGTCAGAAATGTGACTTTGCTGTCCGCCAGCAGTGTTTTAAGTCTGTCCAGCTTGCTCTCATCGAATATGCAAACATATTCCGCACCGAATTTTTTTGCCTGTTCAGCCAGCAGCGCCGCATTTGAATGGGCAGCCAGAGCCTTTACCTTGATGTCATGCTCCTCGCAGACCTCCAGAGCCTGTGTGCCGATGGAGCCTGTGGAGCCTAAAATACTGATAGTTTTCATGAAATCAGACCTCTGTAAAAAACATTCAAAAGGGGTAAGCCTTTGCGACCTGCCCCTTTATTTTCAAATATTCACGCCTGTGATAAGCAGACCCTGTGATGCGAGATAGTACATGAACGGCACCACCAGCAATGCGCTGTCGAACCTGTCCATGACTCCGCCGTGACCGGGCATTATCTTTCCGTAGTCCTTGATACCTGTCTGACGCTTTATCATGGACGCAGTCAGATCTCCCACAAGGCCGATGAGAGCAGCAGCCATTCCCGCCAGGAACACCATGATATAGCGCACCTCAAAGCCCTTGTTTACGATATCGAATACTATACTTGTGATAACGAGTATCAGTCCGTTGGTGATAACACCGCCCACCAGACCTTCAAGGGTCTTGTTGGGGCTGATCTCGGGCCAGGGATGATGAACTTCCCTGCCGCTCTTGTTGAAGAACGTACCTACAAAATATGCGCCGCTGTCAGCCAGCCAAGCGGATGCCAGTGAGATAACGATCAGGTACACCTGAGCTCTTCCCTGCTGCTGTGCGGGGACGTTGACATTAGCCACCACCGTATTATCCTGAGCCAGCTTTATCAGTGTGCCGAAGGAATAGCTTATCAGCACCGTCAGTCCAGTCATCCCGAAGAAATCCTTGAAATCATAGGACTTATGATCTCTCAGATACAGTATGCACATCGCGAGTATAAAAATACCCAAATAAAAACGGTAGCTGAAAAAATACAGCTTGTCGAGCCTGTAACTGAGAAAAGCAGCAAGAGCGTCCACACCTGCGAACACAAGACAAGCGATCATTTGATGCTTGAATCTGTCATAGCCTATCGCCTTCATGAGCTCCATGATAGCCATGACAGAAAGCGCACCTACGGCAAGATTTATCAATATAGTTGAATGCAGTGCCACGAGGACGATGGCTGCCACCAGCGCCACCGCAGCAGAGATTATTCGGGTTGTCATTCTTCAAACTCCTCCGAATCTTCTGTTTCTTTCGCAAAAATCAAGTATAGCCTTGTCAAAATCATCATTGCGAAAATCAGGCCAGAGAATGTTGGTATAGTAAAATTCGGCATAGGCTGCCTGCCATATCATAAAATTGGACAGCCTCTGCTCACCGCTGGGTCTTATCACCAGATCGAGCGGCGGTATTTCTTCGGTATAAAGATTTCTCTCGATCATATCTTCGGTTATATCCTGCGGATCCAGCTCGCCGCGCTTTACTTTTTCGGCAAGCGTCCTCACGCTGTGACATATCTCGTCCCTGCCGCCGTAGTTGATGGCAAGCACCAGCGTCATGGCATCAAAGTCCTTTGAAGTCTCCTCCGTGTCCAGCATTTTTGCCTGGAGGGACGGCTTCAGCACCGACCTGTCACCGATAAATCGTATGCGGATATTCTCCTCGATAAAATCCTTTACCTCGTCAAGATACTTCTCGAAAAGATCCATTATGGCGTCCACTTCATCCTTTGGACGCTTCCAGTTCTCCGTCGAGAAAGCATAGTATGTGATATAATCAACACCTACCGCCTTAGCGTGCTTTGTTATGGCACGAAAGGTCTTGGCGCCTTCGCGGTGCCCGAATTTTCTGGGCAGACCGCGCTTTTTAGCCCATCTCCCGTTGCCGTCCATTATCACTCCGACATGAGCGGGAGGAATTATCCTGTCGCCTAAACAGCTTATCTTCTTAGCCATCAGTCACCTTAGATGGAGAGGATCTCTTTTTCCTTCTCGGCAACGTGTTCATCTATCTCCTTGATGAACTTGTCGGTGATCTTCTGGATAGCGTCCTCGCCGTCCTTCTGCTCGTCCTCAGTGATCTCGTTATTCTTCTTCTTGCCCTTGATCTTCTCAATGGCGTCGCGTCTGATGGAACGAACAGCTACCTTTGTGTCCTCACCGTTCTTCTTGATATCCTTAACGATCTCCTTACGTCTGTCCTCAGTCAGCGGAGGGAATATCAGTCGGATGGTCTGACCGTCGTTCTGGGGATTGATGCCGATATCGGAAGCCTGTATAGCCTTCTCGATAGCTTTGAGAGTAGTCTTGTCCCAGGGAGTGATAACGAGTATCCTTGCCTCAGCAACGGATATAGCAGCCATCTGGTTTACGGGCGTGGGAGCGCCGTAATACTCCACTCTGATCTTATCGAGAACGGCGGGGTTAGCTCTGCCTGCTCTTATTGCCGCAAAATCGGAAAGCATAACGTTTACCGACTTCTGCATCTTTTCCTTGGCTTTGTTCTTTATTTCCTGCATGATTTATACTTCCTTTCGTTTATTATTCCGCTGATACCAGTGTGCCCACATTTTCGCCCATGCAGGCATCATAAATATTATCCGGTCTTGCCAGATCGAATACAAGAACGGGAATGTTATTATCCTTGCAAAGTGCCGCAGCGGTGGAATCCATTACCTGGAGACCCTTTTCCAGCACCTCATTGAATGTCAGTGTATCATACTTGACAGCATCGGAATACTTGTGGGGATCCTTGTCGTACACGCCGTCCACCATAGTTGCCTTGAAGAATATATCCGCTTCGATCTCAGCAGCTCTCAGTGCAGCAGCTGTATCGGTAGAGAAGAAGGGGTTGCCCGTGCCGCAGCCGAATATGCATACCCTGCCCTTTTCAAAATGTCTCATAGCCTTGTTCCTGATATAAGGCTCAGCCACCTGAGGCATAGAGATAGCGGTCTGTACTCTGACTTCCATACCGCAGTTTTCAAGACCGTCAGCAACAGCCAGCGCATTCATGGCAGTTGCAAGCATACCGATGTGGTCTGCTCTTGTTCTGTCCATAGCACCGCTTGAACGGCCTCTCCAGAAATTGCCGCCGCCTACGACTATGCCGACTTCAACGCCCGCATCAACGACCTTCTTTATACTCTTTCCGAAGGTGGTGATTATATCATAATCAAGACCCATCTTCTTATCGCCCGCAAGAGCCTCGCCGCTCAGTTTCAGAAGGATACGTTTATATTTGGCACCCATA
>NZ_CAMHRZ010000114.1 GCF_946187255.1 uncultured Ruminococcus sp. | reverse complement strand
GTGGCAGACACCGCGGCAATATTATACTATAAAGGCATCGACACCTTCATCACGGGCATGGCGCGCGGCTTCGATCTGCTCGCTGCCGACACCCTTGTGAAGGATCCCGATATAGGTTCAAAGATACATCTCATCTGCGCCGTCCCCTATGCGGATCACAGAAGAGAGATGAAGACCGCGCAAGAGGATATGCTTTACAGAGAGCTGATAAAACGCGCCGATCTGATCGTTTGTCTCGGCGATGAATATCGCAAGGATTGCTACAAGCTTCGCAATTCCTTTATGATAAACAACTCCTCAAACCTCATCGCGTACCTTAAAGATGAAAACAGCCTGCGTTCAGGCACGGGCATGACCTGCAATCTGGCAAGAAAAGCGGGGCATACTCTTTATATGATATATGAAAAAGATCTGCGAGGCTGACCCGCACTGATATCGAAAGGAGATTTTTTAATGGCACAAGCTGCTGCTGCAAAAAACAGAAGGCGCAGAAAGAAAAGACGCTCTCAGGCTCCTGTGGCGCTTATCTACTTCCTTACGCTGCTCATCTTTCTTGCACTGTTCGGAATGTTTGCAAGGTACCTTATGAACAGGCTGAACACCAAACAGGAGGATGAGATAGACTACTCTGAAACATACATCGACTCATACAATACGCTCTATGCGCGAGTCAACGGCAAGAACGTTTTGAGCGATCTGTTCCTCATGAGGATATGCCCCGAGCAGGGCAAGATGCTGTTTATCCCGTTGTCGGCATTCACAGTAAGCTCGTCAGACGGAGCTACCTTCCGCGAGGTCTACGCCGACGGCGGTATAAGAAAGCTCAAGGAATCGGTAGACGAAACGCTCGGTATCTCGACAGATTACTACTGCACCCTTTCAAATCAATCGTTTGAGGACATAATCGACATAATCGGCGGTTTCCTCTACGCCCCCGAGGAAGAGCTTTATCACCTCTCGGCAGATGACGGAAATGATATATCGCTCCGCGCGAACAAAGCCGTAACGCTTTCGGGCAAGCAGGTAAGACTTATCTGCCAGACGAACATCTTCTCAAAGGGAAGACAGGGCAACACCGAGTTCCTCGGACAAGCTCTCGTGGGCGTTTGCAACAACGCATTCGATCAGATAGAGATCACCACAAACAGCCTTGACATCATTTACGGCAAGATCTCAGCTTCAAGCTCTACCAACATAACCGAGAACGACTTCAAGCAGCACAAGACCTACATCAAAGAAATGCTCAAGAAACAGCTCCAGCCCGCTTACTCAATGGTTCCCGAGGGACAGTGGGCAGCAAGCGGAGATTCATTCACCATCTCCCCCGAGTTCAAACAGAAGATCTACGACGAAATGGAAGCTACAAAGTCCTCTCAGAAGAGCGGTATCATCACAAAGGATGAATAAAACCCTATCAAAGCGCCGACATCGGAAATGAACTGACCCCAAAAAGTTAGACAAACTTTTCAAAGAAAACTTATGCAAAGCGACTAAGAGAAATCTTGGTCGCTTTTGTTATGCAGCGTTGAGCCTGTATTCAACAGGTGACATACCATCAAGCTTAAGCTTGATGCGCTTTGTGTTGTACCAAGCGATGTATGAATGTAGTTCTGAAATGAAGTGCTCAACAGATGAGAATTCCTGTAAGTAGAGAAGTTCTGTTTTCAGCAATCCAAAGAAGTTTTCTGCACAAGCGTTGTCGAGACAGTTTCCCTTTCGTGACATACTTTGTCTTATGCCTTTGTCTTTCAACATTTTCTGGTACTGCTTGTGCTGATACTGCCAGCCCTGATCCGAATGCAAAATGAGTCCGGTGTTTTCCGGTATCTTTGCAAATGCTTTATTCAACATATCGGTCACTTGATTCAAATTAGGATGGTAACTCAGGTTGTAGGACACAACTTCGCCGTTGAAAAGATCAATGATCGGCGACAGATACAGCTTGATACCAAACAGAGCAAACTCTGTCACATCTGTGACCCACTTCTGATTTGGCTTATCTGCCTTGAAATCACGTTCCAACAGATTGGGTGCTATTCTACCCACTTCACCCCTGAAAGAATTATATTTCTTCATACGTACACGGCAGAATATCCCCATTTTACGCATTAGCCGCTGAACAGTCTTGTGGTTTATCCTATGCGTTTTTCTCAGTTCTTTCGTTATCCTGCGATAGCCATAGCGTTCTTGATTATCATCATATATCTTACGAATCATAGCTTTTATCTCAGCATATTTATCTGCCTTGGGGCTGCTGAACTGTTTACTGTAATAATAGTAGGTACTGCGAGGGATTCCGGCAACATCAATGAGCAGACCTATCTTGTGTTCATGCCTCAGTTCCCAAATCACTTGTGCTTTTTCTCTTGCCGTACCCTTTCGGAAACCAAGGCATTCAATTTTTTTAAGTATGCATTCTCCGCACGAAGACGCTGTACCTCTGCTATGAGATCCTCCTCAACTTCTTTCTTCAGCTTTGGCGGACGACCTGTTGACTTGCGTCCTCTGCGCTCAACATAGAACCCTTCTTTACCTTCTTCCAGATAGATGCGCTCCCAGTCTGAGACTCTATTATGATTACTCACATCGAATTCTCGAGCTGCTTCCCTGTGACTCAACTTTTCTTTGTGCATTGTTTCAACAACCTTGATTTTGAATTCCGGTGTGTATCTCTTATTTGGTTTTCCTTTAGGCATAAAAATGCCCCCTTTCGTTAGATTTCTGATTGGTACACTTCTATTATACCACATTGTCTAACAAAAGGGGAGCATTTCAGAACAGTCTGTCAGTGATATCAAAAATTATCTTGCGTCCTCTGCGAAGCCGCTGTCTACCAGATCAACCAGACCCTTAACAGCCTCTTCCTCATCAGCGCCGTCAGCGATGATCTTGATGGTAGTGCCGCCAACGATACCCAGAGAAAGGATACCCAGCAGGCTCTTAGCGTTAACTCTTCTGTCTTCCTTCTCTATCCAGATAGATGACTTGAACTCGTTAGCCTTCTGAATGAAGAAGGTTGCAGGACGTGCGTGAAGGCCTACCTGATTCTGAACAACAACAGTATTCTGTAACATGATGCGATCTCTCCAATCCCTATTGATTTAAAAACATTTTCGTAGATCTTGTACGGAACTTAGGGAGTGTTCCCCCTCCCTGTTCACTAAATATATTATACCCGACAACTCTTAGATAGTCAACGCGAATTTTGAACAAACCACCTTTAGGGGTCTGATTTTCGTTGTATTCACCTATAAAAGGTTAACAATTTTTCGGCAGCTTTATTTGTTCTATACAATAAGTCAACACATTTTGTATCACTCTATACAAATCTTTTTAACATCTTTATTTGTTATGCCCAAAACGCCGCCCGATTTTATTTGTCAAAATCGGCAACTTTGTGTATTATTGCCAAATCTTCCTCCGTCAATTCGGCTTTATCAAGCAATTCGGGACGTTTCCGCGCAGTGGTGATGAGCGCCTGTTCGTGCCGCCATTTTTTGATATTCGCATGGTGGCCGGAAAGCAGTATTTCAGGGACTTTCATGCCATGCCACACCTCGGGGCGGGTGTACTGGGGGTACTCCAGCAGACCGCTGTAATGGCTCTCGTCCTCGTAGCAGTCAGGCTGGGAAAGGGTGCCCTCCAGCATCCGCACGACTGCATCCACCAGCACCAGCGCAGGCAGCTCGCCGCCTGTGAGTACATAATCGCCAATGGATATCTCCTCATCCACCAGAGTCTCGATTATACGCTCGTCAACGCCCTCGTAATGGCCGCAGAGTATAAAAATATTATCCATCTGTGCCAGTTCCCTGCACCTCTGCTGGGTAAGGGTCTTCCCCTGGGGGGACATATATATCACATGGGGCTTTTCACGCCCCTCCGTCACTGCCTCATAGCAGTTGAATATGGGGTCGCACTGCATCAGCATACCCTTCTGCTCGCTGTACGGCGTATCATCCACCCGCCTGTGCTTATCCTTAGTATATGCGCGGATATCGTGACACTTCACCGTGAATATATCCTTCGCCCGCGCCCTGCCGATTATGCTCTGCGAAAGGTAGTTTTCCAGCATATCGGGGAACAGTGTAGCGATATCTATATTCATCTTACTTCCTCCGCATCGTCAAAAAGCCCCTCCAGCGGGGTTATCTTCATCACGCCGCCCTCAACGTCAGTCTCGGCTATCACCGAGGGTATGGCGGGGATATAGTACATCTTCCCCTCAGCGCTTTTAATATGGTATACATCATTGGCGCCTGTCTCGCTGACCTCTGTCAGCGTGCCGTACTCCTTGCCGCTGTTCAGGTCGATTACTTTCAGCCCGATGAGGTCCTGCACAAAATAGGTATCCTCTCCCAGCTCAACGTCCTCCCTGTCAAGGTACAGCACACGGTTGCGTATCTTCTGCGCGTCCTCAACGGTATCCACGCCCTTTATCTTCATCACCACGATATTCTTCTGCACCCTTGCCCTTTCGACCTCCACAGGAGTCCCGCTCTTGTAGTACAGCGTATCGAACTCGCACAGAAAATCAGGGGTATCACACCAGGGCTGCACCTTCACTTCGCCCTTCAGTCCGAACACCGAGACTATCTTTCCCGCTTCAAGCAATTTATTCATCATTTCATTTTCCTTTTTCTGTTATTTTTCTGTCTCTTTTGCAGGAGGCACCTGATCTCCGTTCTCATCTGCCAGATACGCCGCGCCATCTACCTCGACATTTGCCATTTTATACCTCTTGCCGTTGCTTTCAAGCTCCAGCACCATGAACTTTTCCCAAGCGTCGTCCCACATCGGTACCTCGGGGACCGAATTATCGCCGCTAAGGCTTATCTCCGACTTCAGCTCATCAAACCCGCACTTTTTCGTGCTTATCACCTTAACGTCCGAGCCTGTGCGCTTTTCGGCATCGGCTGTCATTTCACCTGTCAGCTTGTCATCTGCCGAAATATAACCGCCCGCCGCCGTGTAAAAGCCGAGTCTGTGTCCCTCGCCCTCGAGATTTGCTATGCGTATCTCCATATCCTTGAACTTTCCCTTGACATCTGCCTTTTCTATGCAGCTGCAAAGTTCGGGATAAACATCGATATAGTCCTCTGCCGCACTTCCGTCCGTGATAACTACCGACAGACTGAAAGGTTTTTCTACGACTGCACCCACCAAGCCCTTTGCTTTACATATATCCTCCAGCTCGGTCTTGCAGTTATTGTAAACTATCTCTGAATAGTACATCTCCCAATCGCAGTAGGTATTGTCGTCATAATAAAACGTCGCACCGTCAAGACCGCGCCCCGTCGCACGGCTTATAACAGCAAAGTCGAAGCCCATCTCGGTATCTGTGAAATTGTACGTCACAACATTGTTCTTCTTATCTTTTAAGCATCCCTTGTACTCCCACGTCGAGGTATTCTTTGCCGCCATTTCCTTAGCCTGTTCTTCGCTTATCAGCCTGACATCGCTCTTTGTCATGGCACAGGCGCTGAATACCGCAGCAGAAGCAAGCACCGCAGCAAGAAACAGTATCTTTCGTTTTTTCATTTCAATGTCTCTCCTTTATCAAAGTATTTTCATACGGATCCTTTGTTCTTTGTTATATATATATCAGACCGCGCAGCAAAACACGCCGTCACCGCTTTATCGCCGCACGGAAGTTACCAGCCCATTATCCTCTTTATTTCTGCGGTCAATGCTTCCGCTGCCTTTGTATGCGTTCTCTCCGTCGGGTGTGAATCCGCCGCCAGTCCGTCCTCTGCGGCTTTCTGCGGCTCTAAACGGAATGCGGATATATTGGTATCTCCCGTTTCGGTGCTGTATTTTTCCACAGCTTCCTCCACACAGGGATAAAGCGCATCGCCCATTATCCCCAGCACGCAGAGTATCCTTGCATCGGGATTATCACTGCGCACAGTTTTAAGGAACTCCACATAGCCCGCCACATAATCAGCCCGCTTTGCTTCATCGGATTTACAGTAGCTTTCATCGTTGGTGCCAAGATTTATCACCACCAGTTCGGGCTGATACTTCGCAAAGTCCCAGTCCACCGACTGCGCCTGCACATCCCCGAAGCCGCCGTAGGAAAATCCCGCTTTCTCGTAGTACAGCGGTATCTGCTGTTCGGGATGCTGTGTGCCGTCCCCCGTCCAGCCCGAGATTATGCCCCAGCCGCTGATGGAGAACATACTGTACTCCGCACCCAGGTTTTCCGCTGTTTTATAGGCATACGCCTTTGTCACGTCCTCAGTGGAGGTGGCAAAGGTATGGGTTGCATCCTCGTCGTCCACGCCGTAGCCGCAGGTGATGGAGTCGCCTATGAACTCGATGCTATGCGCCTTTTTGGGGACAGGCTTGACGGAAGCGCCGTCTTCAAGCTGTATCGGCATTATGCCGAAGCAGGACATGGCAGTCTCCGACAGCTTAACTATCTTCACCGTCTTTGTGACCTCCGTATCTCCGCTGATGGGGGTGTACTTCTTTACACCCTCGTTAAGCATATCGTCTATTACCCGCTCGCCGTCCACATATATGGCTATCCTTGTATAATTGTTCCTCTGTCCCGACCAGCTGATCTTGTCGCCCTCGACCATAATATCAAGGTTTTTGCCGGTGAACTCAAACTCCGCGCCCGAACCGCTCAAAGCGCACCAGAGAGTGCCGTTTTCAGCAAGGTAAGTCCTGCCGATCAGCTTCACAGTATCTTCCGTCAGCTGTATACCCTTCATCCCCGTGTCCTCCTCTGTCTGACTGCTTTTGTCCTTTTCGGCGGTGTCCGCTTTACTTTGTGAACAACCTGCCGCACCGACGCACAATGCCGCCGCGCAAAGCAGTGAAATGATCTTCTTAGTCATCGATATTGCTCCTTCATTTATATCGTTTCAAAACCTGACTTTTCAATCATTATAACACGGTTCATGCTTTATTTCAAGGGGGACGGAAGAATTATATATTAGCGCGATAGGAGAATATTACACTCACAGCCAACGGAAAAAGGCAGGACGGTCGTGACCTGCCTTTTGATACCATTAAAATATTATACTCTCGAACTTGCCGCCCGTCACCTTTATCAGGTCCTTCGGGTCAAGGAATATCTGTGAACCCAGCCGCCCGCCGCTGATGATTATCTCATCAAAGGCTTCCGCCGCACTGTCCACAACGGTGGGGTACTGCTTCTTCATGCCCAGCGGAGTACACCCGCCGCGTATATACCCCGTCACCTTGTTTATATCCTTGACGTGTATCAGCTCCACCGATTTTTCCCCCACTGATTTAGCCGCCTTTTTCATATCCAGCTCTTCATCTATGGGTATGGCGAACACATAGTAACCGCCGCTCTTCCCCTGTGCCACCAGTGTTTTGAAGGTGCTTTCGTGGGGCTGTCCCAGCATATCGGCTATATGTACGCCGTCGATGAATTCCTCGCACTCGTAGGTATTCACTTTGTATGCCACCTTGTTCCTGTCCAGGATACGCATGGCATTGGTCTTGACATCCTTTTCCTTCGGCATTACTTCGATACCTCCACCGCGTGGGCGATAAGCTCAGCGCACATATCGTATCCCAGCCTGCCGCTGTCAAGGCAAAGGTCATAGCTGAACTTCGTTCCCCATTTCTTGTTGGTGTTGGCGTTGTAATAGTCTCCGCGCTTCTTGTCATACTTTTTCAGCCGTGTATCCACCTCGTCCTCGGGGATATTGTGGGGTTCGCCCATTGCCGTCTGTCTGCGCTTGTCGAGCGAGGAATATATGAACACATTCAGCGTCTTGACCTTGTTTTTCAGTATAAAATCCGCACACCTGCCGACTATTACGCAGGGACCCTTTTCCACCAGGTCGTATACCACCTGTGTTTCCGCCGCGAATATCTTCTCGGAGATATCCTCCACATTCCCGAACAGACTTATAGGCTTTTTCAGAGGGTTGATTATGCTCTCCTCGTACTTCTTTATCTCAGACATAGGTATGCCGCTCTTTTCCGCAGCCATCTCGATTATCTCCCTGTCGTAGCAGGGCACGCCCAGCTTTTCAGCTACCAGCTTGCCTATGGAGCTTCCTCCCGAACAGTAAAGTCTGCCTATGGTCACTACCTTGATCTTACTCATATCTTCTTCCTCCTTTTTCTGCTGATAATAATATACTTCCGTCAGGTATCCAGCGATACGTCGTACCAGTCCTCTTCATCAGAGACCAGCCATTCCAGTGCGCGGCGCCTTTCCATGACGACTTCTTCATTCATTCCGGCTATGGGGGTATCGGGCTTTATCCTGTTCTGCACGCACGCCCAGTGCAGGCGGTAGAAGAAGTCCAGTTCATCCAGTATCTCCTCCTTGCTGCGCAGGGAGCATTTCTCACGGAAATTGTCGATATCATCGCTCACCAGATGTACCGCCTTTTCGCAGTTGCAGATATCGTCCGCATCCTCCAGTTCCTCCTGCGAGACCAGTCCCAGCGCCCACGCCAGCGACCAGTAGCATTCGTATTCCCATACGATATTGGATATATCCTGCTGAGACGCGGTATTATCGTACACCCTTTTTTCCGCAGGATTGAGACAGTCCGTAACACCGCACTTCTCCATCAGTCCCGAAAAGACCTCATACGAGTCCTCATACTGACCGTTAGCAGTATCCAGTGCCAGCTGTATCGAGAACAGTGCGGCTATCGCCCTGTCACAGACGGCATCCTTGTCCTTTAAATTGACGGTATCCGCAGGTTCGGTCAAGGGCAGATTATCGTTGATCGCGATACCCAGTGCTTTCAGTTTTTCATCGCTTTTCGCTTTGCGCTTCTCGGGAGTCATGGCGCACCTCCGTTTGTATAGATCATGATTAAAGAATATATATAAATATACTAAAAATATTATATAACTTTGTTCATGATTTGTCAATTACACATTAGTTACATTATTTGCGGTACATTTTCCCGTACAGCCTTTGTGTACATTTTAAAGTACAGTCCGCAGGGAATATCTGTATTTTACGGGGGATCCTGCGCATTTCCTCATACAAACATTTCAGAATTTACAATTTGTTCATCGAACTTTCAGTATCGGGTGTTATAATGATTTTTATTAGGAGGAATCACTATGGATATTATCAAGAAGATATGTGCCGCTTCACTGGCACTTTGCCTTGCTGCTTCCCTTGCGGGCTGCGGCAGCGAGATAACCGAGAACGCACCTGCTCCCAAGCTGAATAAGGAGACCACTGCGGAGGAAGACAGCGCCGAGGAAGTACCTGTCGAGACAACTGCGGAGACTACCACAACTGCCGCTCCCGAATCGGCGGCGGAGGAAAAGCCCGAAGAGACCAAAAAGGACATGAAGTATATCGGTGAAGCAGACGAGACTAAATCGAGCTATTCCGTTGAGCTGACCAACGGCACCGACAAGGATATAATCTCCGTTGCGGTAAGGTATAACAACAGCGACTTCAGCGAGAACATAATCCCCGGCGGTGAGGATTTCAAAGCCGAGGAAACAAGGCTTTTCAACTGGACGAACGATATCACCGGCGATGTGATGACTTTGGGCGACTATGACCTGGAGATAACCTTTGAAGATGAGGAAACATTCATACTTCACGGCTTCCCGCTGACTGATATGATAAGCGGCGAGATAAGGCTGATGGACGAGTACGCCTTTGTGGTATACACCAATAAGATCGGTGACAGTAAGGACACTCGCCAGAAGGAAGCGAACATAGCTGAGGAAGAGCGCATAGCGAAGGAGAAGGAAGAAGCGGAGAAGAACACCACTACAACTACCACCACCGCTGCACCCGAGACCGAAGCACCTGTGGAGACGACACAGGAGACCCAGCAGACAGAAGCACCTGTGGAGAATGTCTGGTAAGTTATTATAATAGTATTGAGCCATAGTATTTCTTGGGAAATGCTGTGGCTTTCTTGTAGGCAAAGGAACAAACGGGCGCGGCAGCAAACTAACGCCAACAACAAAACTATAACGCGAAACAAAGCGCGCGCTCAAGCCTCGCGCCAGCAGGCTTGCGGAGAGCTCGAGAGGCAGAGCCTCTCGGTCAAGG
>NZ_CAMHRZ010000113.1 GCF_946187255.1 uncultured Ruminococcus sp. | reverse complement strand
AGTCCGACGTTAGGAATCAGTCGTCCGCTACGGTATCATCTTCCAGAACCTCAGCCTTTTCTTCTTCGGCTGCTTTTAGGATATCCTCTTCGCTTGCCTTTTCGACTTCGGTTATCTCCGCATCGTCGTCATGCTCTGTTCTTGTGAATGTGACAACCTTGTTATCGCCTGTCACCTTCATAAGTCTTACACCTCTGGAGTATCTGCCCATAATGCTGATATCGCAGGCTCTCAATCTTATAACTATACCGTCGGAAGAGATCATGATGATATCATCATCCTCATCGACCACCTTGATGCCGCAGACATTGCCGTTCTTGTAGTTCAGCACGCCGCCGCCGCCTCTGTGCCTGATGGGATAGCTGTCAAGATCAACACGTCTGCCAAGACCGTTCTCGCTGACGGTGAGCACGCTTGCGCCCTCTCTTATCCTTGCCATCGATACCACATAGTCGTCGCCTTTCAGCTTGATGGCTCTTACGCCGTGAGCCGTTCTTGACATTACTCTCACGTCGTTCTCGCTTATCCTTATCGCCATACCGTTGTGAGTGGCTATGATAAGCTCGTTTTCGCCGCCTGTAAGTCTTACGCCCGCGATCTCATCGCCCTCGTCAAGACCTATGGCAATAAGTCCGTTCTTGCGCACGTTCTTGTATGCGGAAAGGGGAGTCCTCTTTATCTTGCCCTTCTTGGTGACCATGACGATGTACTTGTCATCGTCAAAATCCTCCACCTTTATCATGGCAGTGATGAGGTTGTCGTCACTGAGTTCCAGCAGATTTTTGATATTGACTCCGCGGGAAGCCTTTGAGCCTTCGGGAAGCTCGTAACACTTCATCTTATATGCAAGACCCTTTGTGGTGATGAAGAGTATATTATCATGGGAGGAGCATACGCTCATTTCGGTGATGCAGTCGTCCTCGCGCTGTTTCATGCCCGTAACGCCCTTGCCGCCGCGGTTCTGAGCCTTGTACACACTTATGGGCATACGCTTTATGTATCCCACATTGGTGTAGGTGACTACACTTTCCTCAACGGGTATCAGGTCTTCGATATCCACCTCGCCGCTGACATTCTCTATCTGAGTCCTTCTCTCGTCACCGAACTTTTCCTGGATAGCCTCGACCTCTTCGATGATTATATCCAGCACTCTCTGATGATTTGCCAGTATATCCTCAAGATCGGCTACCCTGGCGGTTATCTCAGCCAACTCATCGATTATCTTCTGACGCTCCATACCTGTCAGGCGGCCGAGAGTCATCTGTGCGATATGTTCAGCCTGCACATCGGTCAGCCCGAAGCGTGTACACAGTCTCTGCTTTGCATCGGGGATGCTCTTTGAGGTCTTCATTATCTCGATGACTTCATCGATATTATCCAGTGCGATAACAAGACCCTGCAATATATGCTCGCGTTCCTTTGCTTTTTTCAGGTCGAACTCTGTTCTCCTGCGGATAACGCTTACCTGGAAATCTATATACTCCTGGAGTATCTGCTTCAGAGTCAGCACCTTGGGCACACCGTTGACGAGTGCCAGCAGTATAACGCCCACGCTGTCCTGGAGCTGTGTATATGTGAACAGCTTGTTCAGCACCACCTGAGGATTTGCGTCCTTTTTCAGCTCGATAACGATGCGCATACCGTCTCTGCCTGTTTCATCACGCAGGTCGTGGATGCCGTCAACACGCTTATCCTTGACAAGACCCGCAATGCTTTCCACAAGTCTCGCCTTGTTGACCATGTAGGGTATCTCGGTAACGATGATGCAGTTCCTGCCCTTTATCTCCTCGATAGAGGTCTTTGAACGCAGGGTTATCTTGCCGCGTCCCGTACCGTAAGCCGCACGGATGCCGCTCCTGCCCATGATTATGCCGCCGGTAGGGAAGTCGGGTCCCTTAATGGCCTGCATTAACTCATCAAGAGTGCAGTCGGGGTTCTGCATGACTATCTTCATGCCCTCGATCACCTCATGGAGATTGTGGGGCGGTATATTAGTCGCCATACCTACCGCGATGCCCACCGCACCGTTACAGAGTATGTTCGGAAAACGTGAGGGCAGCACCGAAGGTTCCTGCAGTCTGTCATCATAGTTGGGCTGGAAATCCACCGTATCCTTTTTGATATCGGTGAGCATATTCACAGCCATTTTAGCCATTTTAGCCTCGGTATAACGGTAAGCCGCAGGCGGGTCGCCGTCTATGGAACCGAAGTTTCCGTGACCGTCTACCAGAGGATATCTCAGCGAGAATGACTGTGCCAGTCTTACCAGTGCGTCATATACAGAAGCGTCGCCGTGCGGGTGATATCTACCCAGCACGGAACCTACGGTATCCGCGCACTTACGGTAAGCCTGATCGGGTGTCAGTCCGTTTTCATGCATAGTATATAATATTCTTCTGTGAACAGGCTTCAAGCCGTCTCTTACATCAGGCAAAGCTCTCGATACGATAACAGCCATCGAGTATTGCAGGAAAGATTCCTTCATTATACTTTCGACGTCCTGATTTAAAAGATTATATTCGTCCACTATATCAGCTCCTTTTAGTTTCGGTCGCTCACAAGCTTGCTGCCGTTTGCGTGGTCTTTCATTTCGTTTACGAAATAGATAATGCTTAAATAAACACAGAATAGATGACTTTGCAATTTTTTTTGATTTCGGTCGCTCGCGAGCTCGCTGTCATTTGCTTGATCTTTCATTTCGTTTACGAAATAGATGATGCGTAAATAAACACAGAATAGATGACTTTGCAAGTTATCCGTTTTGGTCATCTGCTTTTTTCAGCGCCTTGTTCTGCCTTTGACATACATAACGATGCACGCTATGCCTATCAGCAGACCACCGGTATACAGCACTATCAGCGAAAGCCTTGTCTTTGTGGTATCTATGACATACGAGGTCAGGAATATATCCTCACCGTCCGCCATATCTCCGCAGTAGTCCTCAAGATACCTGTCCATTTCGGCGGAATTTATCACAAAACAGCCCTTTACATCGACAGTCCCGTCATTTGCGGCAGCTGCTTCAAACTCTTCCATCAGCTTTTTATTGTTCATCTTCACCGAGATGATCGCGCCGCTGTCGTCTATCACGGCGTAGTTATAGCTTTTTCTGCCCGCAGGGATGATCCCGCCGTAACGGTCCTGCGAATAGCCGTAAGCATCCAGCGGAACCTCGCAGGTATATGTAACATACTTATCTCGCGGCAGATCTTCATTATTCCGTATTATCTCATTAAGATCGACAGTCTTTCCCGTGAAGATATAATTTGCATCGTGAATGAACATTGCTATCACGCATACCAGGAAGAATACCCCCATCAGGAGCCCAACTTTGCCCATCTTAGCCCTTTTCATATCAGTTATTCTCCTCGTAATCCTCGCCGAGCACATCTTTCAGCTTGTTTCTGAGAATACCCTGTTCCTTTTCGCTTATCACACGCTTTGAAAGCACATATATAGTTTCTTTCCGCAGTATTATTATGAACATTCTCGGATTTTCGATGATGTTCAGCGAGATATCCTCAAATCTTACTATCCTCGGCTTAACGGGCACGAAATCCTCCGCTGCCTTTTCTTCTTCGGTGAATATCGTTTCTATCTTGAAACAGTCATCATACAAGGTGAAGCGGTATTTATCGTCTTCCAATGCAACAAGCGCTTTCATCAGGTATTTCTTCACGCGGAAGGTGTTGAACCAGGTGGTGAATATCATCACAAGGCTGATAAAGCACAGCACCCAGTTAAGGTATCCCGAAGGATCCCTCACTGCGGATATCAGGAACATCACCGCCACCACTGCGAAAAGTGCCGTAATGATGTAGTTTCGCTTGTAAACATACTTTTTCTGGAAAACCGTGAAGGCTTCTTCCTCCTCGGAGTTTTTGATATCGTAATCAAACGATATCAGAGGCTCTCCCGACGGTTCAAATTCCTTTTCTTCGGAAACCTTTTCATCTTCGGTCTCCTCATCCTTGTCCAGTATATCCCGTTTGTAATACTTTTCGGTCTTTGTCTCGCTTTCCGTAAAGTATATGCCGTTCTGAGAAATATCTATTTCCATTCGGTAAACTCCAGTCCTTTCAGATCATGTCTGCACATCATACGTCCAGATTCTTGACATACTCCGCGTTTTTCTCTATAAATTCCTTACGCGGACCTACCTTGTCACCCATGAGTATCGTGAATATTTCGTCCGCCTTGACAGCGTCTTCCATAGTCACCTTTATCATCGTTCTGCTTTCGGGGTTCATGGTAGTTTCCCACAGCTGTTCGGGGTCCATCTCACCAAGACCCTTATATCTCTGGACAGCGACTTTCAGCTTGCCGCCCTCAGAAAGCTCGGCTATATACTTATCTCTCTCCTCATCCGAGAAAGCGTATCTCACCTTTTTGTTCCTCTCCACCTTGAACAGGGGAGGCTGTGCGATGAAAACGTGTTCCTCCTCGATAAGAGGTCTCATGAAGCGGAAGAAGAATGTCAGCAGCAGTGTGCGGATATGTGAACCGTCCACATCGGCATCCGCCATTATTATGACTTTGCCGTATCTCAGCTTGCTGAGATCGAAGTCCTCACCGATGGATGTACCCAGCGCCGTAACTACGGGCATCAGCTTGTCATTGCCATATACTCTGTCGATACGCGCCTTTTCAACGTTCAGCATCTTGCCCCACAGGGGGAGTATTGCCTGATAGCGTCTGTCACGCCCCTCCTTTGCGGAGCCGCCCGCCGAGTCTCCCTCGACGATATATATCTCAGTCATGGACATATCTCTTTCGGAGCAGTCTGCCAGCTTGCCGGGCAGTGAAGCCGATTCCAGCACGGATTTTCTTCTTGTCAGCTCACGCGCTCTTTTTGCGGCTTCTCTCGCCTTCTGCGCCTGGAGGGATTTATCGAATATCGCCTTAGCGACCGCAGGATTTTCTTCCAGATAATTCCTCAACTTCTCTTTCAGCATCTTATCGACGAAAGGTCTTACTTCGGGATTACCGAGCCTGCCCTTTGTCTGTCCCTCAAACTCGCAGTTTGTCAGTTTTACTGAGATTATCGCCGTCAGACCCTCGCGGCAGTCCTCGCCCATAAGTGCATCGTCGTTATCTTTTATAAGATTATGCGCCTTGCCGTAATCGTTGAGTATCTTGGTCAGCGCGGACTTGAATGCCATTTCATGGGAACCGCCGTCGGGCGTATGGATATTATTGGCAAACGAAAGTATTATCTCGTTGTAGGTATCGTTATACTGCATGGCGATCTCTGCGAACATATCATCTTCCATGCCGTTGATATAGATAACTTCCTCGCTCAGCGGCTCCACACCTCTTGTGGTATGGATATGCTCAACGAACTGTCTGATACCGCCCTCGTAATGCAGCACTTCGGATACGGGCTTTTCCTCATTCCTCAGATCCGAGAAGACTATCTTTATGCCTGCATTGAGGAAAGCCTGTTCACGCAGTCTTTTCAGCAGCACTTCGTAATCGAACACTGTGCTTTCCTGGAATATCTCGGGGTCGGGCTTGAACTTTACTTCGGTACCCGTCTTGTCGGTCTCACCTATGATCTTCAGGGGCTCGCTGTAATGACCTCTGTCAAAGCGCTGGAAATGCACGTTTTTGCCGTCGTATACAGTCAGCTCCAGATATTCGGAAAGCGCATTGACTACCGACGCACCAACGCCGTGAAGACCGCCTGCGACCTTATATCCTCCGCCTCCGCCGAACTTTCCGCCCGCGTGGAGTACGGTATACACAACAGTCGCCGCCGAGATACCTTCCTTTGGGTGGATACCCGTAGGGATACCTCGTCCGTTATCTACGACTCTTATCACATCTCCCGGCAGGATATCCACGATTATCTCGGTGCAGTATCCCGCAAGAGCTTCATCGATAGCGTTATCGACTATCTCGTACACAAGGTGATGCAGACCCTTGGGTCCCGTAGAACCGATATACATACCGGGTCTTACTCTTACAGGCTCCAGTCCCTCCAGCACCTCTATCTGATTTTCGTCGTAGTTGTTGCTTTTGTCGATCTGCGAGATCGATTCAGTATCCACTACCTCGACTTCTTTAACTTCCTTGATGTTATCCAAATCAATGACCTCCGTCTTTTTGATCATACTATGTGATAGTAAACGCCATTAAAATTGCTTCTTTACTAACTTTTACTCGTTCTCAGAGTTCAATTTCTTATGTCGTTCACTATAGCTTTATATCTTTTAAGCAAAGTCGCACAGTTCAGCTGACTTACATACACCTTTTCCTCCAGCGTACCGTTGTCAAAGCACACCACAAAACTCTTAGGGAGTTCGTAGGTGCAGTAGGTGACACGCCTGTTTTTCTCGGCGTTTGCCAGATAATCCCTTGTTATGCCCGATGTGGAGGAATTCTCTATATCGAATATACCAACTATATCCCTGCTGTTCACGATATAGTCATTGCCTATATGCAGATACATTCCCTCACCTCCGGCATCACTTTTCTTTCCTTTTCATCAGCCGCATCACAAATCCTGCCAATATCCCGAAAGCTGCCATAACAGGCGATATCATTTCATCGAAGGTGCCATATTGTGCAGATATCCCTCTCATCGCGGGTCTACTGTCTTCGGTATTTTTCCTTACAGCTTTCTTTTTCAGACTCAGCCTTTTGCGTTTGAACGAATAGCGTTCCTCATCATCGTACAGCTCATCCAGACCTCTCGCTTTGAGTTCTGTCTTTCTGTCGGAAAAATATTTTTCCATTTTTTTGCAGTAAGGGCACTCGCTGTACTTTTCCGACTGATAGGTATGAAGATTCACGCATCTGACCACAGCCATAACGATCTCTCCTTTTCTTCTGCCCCATGTCTTTGAGTCATTTTTTCTTTATCTGACCCTTATCTATGTTGAATATCTTCCCGTGCTGTTTTTCATCAAAGGGGATATTCATATCACAGCAGGTAATGAATACCTGCATATCATGTATTTTTGATATCACGAACTTCTGCCTTGACGGATCCAGCTCACTGAGCACATCGTCCAGCAGTATCACGGGATAGTCATCTATCTCCTCATTGAGTATATACGCCTGTGACAGCTTCATTATCAGCGCCACCGAACGGTGCTGTCCCTGTGAAGCATCCTCTCTGACCAAATTTCCGTTAATGCGGCAAACCACATCATCGCGGTGTACGCCCTTTTGCGTAAATCCCGCGCGGATATCCTCCTCGATGCCGTTTTTCAGCGCTTCCAGGTATTTCTCCCTGAGCTCTTCCTTGTAGTCAACGGCATTTTCAAGCTCACCGCGTCCGTAGACAGTGGACAGGTACCCTATATCCAGTACCTCTCTGTCCCCGGAGATTTCGCTGTAAAGCTCTTTTGCGTATCTGCCCAGCTTCTCGATATACTTATGTCTCATCAGAGAGATATACGCGCCCATCTGTGCCAGCTGAACGTCCCATACCTCCAGCTCCTCCCGTCTGCCTTTGCCCCAGTTTATGGATTTCAGCAGTGAGTTGCGCTGATCTATGAGTTTTTCGTATTTCTCTATGACCGCATTGTAGGAATTCCTTATCTGCGCCACCGAAAGATCGGTGAACTGCCGCCTTTTATCGGGGGAACCCTTTGAAAGCTCCAGGTCTTCGGGAGTGAATATAACGCAGTTGAGTTCTCCGAACAGCTTCGACGGTGCTTTCAGCTTCACACCGTTTAGCGAAACGTTCTTCTCCTTGATATTCGGCTTTGCCATAGCGTACCTTATCTCCTGTTCACGGAAGCTGTTTTTGAATCTCAGCCTTACATCCATGACCTGAGCGTCGTCGCCTATCATGCGTTTATCCTTTGTCCCGCGAAAGCTCCTTGCGCCGCTGCAGAGCCATATCGATTCGATAAGGTTCGTTTTGCCCTGTGCGTTCTGTCCGCAGAAAATATTTATCTTCTCGTGGGGCTTTATGTCTATCTCTTTGAGATTTTTGAAGCCGTTCACGGAAAGCTCGGTAATGAACATTATCCTAACCCTTTATCAAAATTTCTGTTTGCGGGGAGCCTGTCCTGTACTTCGGCGCAGTCCTCACATCTGCCAAGCTCATCAAGTCTCAGCACCCTCAGAGTTTTTGTCAGCTCCTTGAAAATGACCCTGTTTCCGGCTGTATCACAAAAGCCCTCCTGTTCGATCGCAGGACTGTAGCCTTTATGCCCGCATATCGCACAGGTATTTATAAACTTCTTAGCCGACCTGTCCCATTTTTCAATATAGATCGAATAGCCGCGCTTTGTATGCTTGCTGTGTGACATCTGTCCTCCGAAGTGACAAGGGGATCATCCCTCTTTCCGCTTAATGACCAGCTCTGTCTTTATCTCATCGATCTGCACCTTATCACCCTCGCGTATCTTCTTGCCGCGCATGGTGCAGATCTCGCCGTTGACCTTTATGCGTTCTTCAAGGATTATCTCCTTGCCTATACCGCCTGTCTCAACTATCCCCGCGAATTTCAGCAGGGAATCCAGCTTTATGAATTCTGAGGTTATCAGTATTTCCTTTTGCTTATACGTCATATCTTTTTCCTTTACTCAGCGTATCACTTAATGATATCATTCTCTGGGAAGTCTTACGGGAAGCACCAGGTAGGTATACCTCTCTCCCTCGCAGGGAACTATCTTCATCGCCAGCAGACTTCCGCCCATTTTCAGCATGACCTTTTCATCATCAATGACCTTTAAGGGGTCAAGGAGATATTTGCACTTGAAACCTATCTCGATAACAGGACCCGAAACATCCGCATTTATCTCATCGGAGATCTTTCCGAGAGCGGTGGTGCAGTTGATCTTCATGTGGCTGCCCTCAAAATAGCATCTTACAGGTGAGGGTGAACGGTCATTTATCAGCAGCATCGCTCTTTCCAGCGTCGATATCAGTTCTTTCCTGTCCACGATGACATCTGTGTTC
Organism: uncultured Ruminococcus sp.; assembly: GCF_946187255.1. Lineage (GTDB taxonomy): Bacteria > Bacillota > Clostridia > Oscillospirales > Ruminococcaceae > Hominimerdicola. Next base: position 1,121 of record NZ_CAMHRZ010000113.1, on the reverse strand, counting down.
GATGTGGTGGGTATAGCCGACTTATAGGGATGGAAATCACCTTCCAGCAGTCTTGAGTATACCACATATCCGCCTATATCGAAGATGATATGCTTTCTCGAAGGATATATGAACACCGTATCCTCCTCATTGTCACTGAGAAGGCTCTGTATCTCAGAAAGGGACTTTGAGGGAACAACGAACTTTATGGGCTCTGCATACTTTACAGCCTCATAGCGCACAGCCATCCTGTAGCCGTCGATAGCCACCATAGTCAGCGTATTGTTCTCGATATCCATCAGTTCGCCTTTGAGTATGGGCTTATCCTCTGTCAGTGCCACTGCGAACTTTGTCTGTGCGATCATATTTTTCAGCACGGGCTGTGCGATGGGTATCTGTGTTTCACTGTCCTTTTCGGGCAGGTCGGGATAATCCTCAGCAGATACTGCCAGCATATTGAACTTAGTAACACCGCCCGATATAGTTACCTGATAGCTTTCGGATATATCTATCAGCACCTCATCGGCAGACATTCTCTTTATCATCTCGGAGAACAGCTTTGCATTGATTATGCAGCTGCCCTTATCCTCGCTTCTCACAGAGATAGTAGTTCTTATGCCCATTTCCAGGTTATAGCCTGTCATCTCCAGCAGAGAATCCTCCAGCCTGAACTTTATACCCTCCAGTGAAGGAAGAGTGGATCTTTCGGATACCGCCCTTGAAACATTGATTATCGCTTCGTACAGCGAACTTTTAGAACAGATAAATTTCATATCATCGATCCTTTCAAAGTACCCGTTTTCTCAACAGATATTTTTTTCAACTCAGCAATTTTCCGCCGTGCGGATTTTTCTGTGCGAAAAGAAACATAAGTTAAGTTTTTATTCAGTATTAGTATTAGGGTCTGTTGATTTTGTTAAAACATCTCACAACAAAGCTATATGTCCGTTTCGGGACTGTATTTTTTCAAAGCCGCGCTGTGGAAAGATTTTTGAAAGTTTTTTTGCTGTTGAATTGTTAAAAACTTGTTGGTTGAAAACGCAAAACTTGTGAGTTTTTTGTTGAAAGATCTTCCAAAGATCTTCTTTCAACTTTTTGCCTTTAAAAACAAATTCCGACAGCTTTTGAAAAGTTTGAAAATT
>NZ_CAMHRZ010000112.1 GCF_946187255.1 uncultured Ruminococcus sp. | reverse complement strand
GCTCCAGCTTAGCGCGAACCTTGATCGGCAGACCGAACAGGTTGATGAAGCCTGCAGAATCAGCCTGATTGTAAACGTCATCCTCATCGAAGGTAGCAACTTCCTCATCATAGAGAGTATAGGGGGAAGTTACGCCTGCATTGATGATGTTGCCCTTGTAGAGCTTCAGCTTTACGTCGCCTGTAACGTTCTTCTGAGTCTCGGTAACGAATGCGCTCAGAGCTTCTCTGAGAGGAGTGAACCACTGACCGTTGTATACGATATCAGCAAACTTGATGCCGATATAGCTCTTCATCCTTGCGGTCTCCTTGTCGATGGTGATGGTCTCCAGCACCTCGTGAGCCTTGTAGAGGATAGTTCCGCCGGGAGTCTCGTATACACCTCTCGACTTCATGCCTACCAGTCTGTTCTCGACCAGATCCGCAAGACCGATACCGTTAGCGCCGCCCAGCTCGTTGAGCTTTGCAACCAGATCCTTGCCGCCCAGCTCTACGCCGTCAACAGCGGTGGGGATACCCTTTTCAAAGTGGATGGTAACGTAAGTCGGCTTGTCGGGTGCCTGTATGGGAGATACACCCAGCTCCAGGAAACCGGGCTTCTCGTACTGAGGCTCGTTAGCGGGATCCTCAAGATCCAGACCCTCATGAGAAAGGTGCCACAGGTTCTTGTCCTTAGAGTAGTTTGTCTCTCTGTTTATCTTCAGGGGAATGTTGTGTGCTTCAGCATAGTCGATCTCCTGATCTCTCGACTTGATATCCCAGATCCTCCAGGGAGCGATGATTTGCATATCGGGAGCGAAAGCCTTGATAGCCAGCTCAAATCTTACCTGATCGTTGCCCTTGCCGGTGCAGCCGTGACAGATAGCGTCAGCGCCTTCCTTTATAGCGATCTCAGCGATCCTCTTTGCGATGATGGGTCTTGCAAAGGAAGTACCCAGCAGGTACTGGTTCTCGTATACTGCGCCTGCCTGTACGGTAGGATAAACATAATCGGTGATGAACTCTTCGGTCAGATCCTCGATGTACAGCTTGGATGCGCCGGTCTTGATAGCCTTTTCCTCCAGACCGTCGAGCTCGGTGCCCTGACCAACGTCACCGGAAACAGCGATAACTTCGCAGTTGTTGTAGTTCTCCTTCAGCCAGGGGATGATGATGGAAGTATCAAGTCCACCGGAGTATGCAAGTACAACTTTTTTGATTTCTTTAGCCATGATTATTATTCCTCCAAAAACGATTAAATTTCAGGCACTTGGGTGTATAGTATGTCAAACGATATCTATATTATACACCTTTATTCGGATTTGTCAAGGGGTTTACTGCATAAAATTTCGCTAATATGCAAATAATCAATGAATTTCCTGCATATATGCTCGAAATATGCAAAATACTATGCAAAATATAAAATCTTGCCCGAGCATATATAGGCATCATCCCGACAAAAACGCCCTATATGTTGTTATTATATCACGACTTCTGTAAAAAATCAATTACAAAATGGTTGCATTTTCAAAAAAAATAGAGTATAATATTATTACGTCCTCTGAGGACAGTATTTTTACGCAGGAAAGGCGGCATCAGATATGAGTATTCTTACAGAAAAGTACGGTTTTAAAGAGCTGGAGCCCTCGGCACTCGTCGAAAAGGATTTCAATCCTTTCAAAAAGATAGACAAGGAATGGTTCCTTGTTACCGCAGGCGATGAGAATGGCTGGAACACCATGACAGCTTCATGGGGCTTTGCAGGCATAATGTGGGGCAGGCAGACCTTCACGACCGTTATCAGACCGCAGCGTCACACAAAGGTATTTATCGACAAAGCAGATACATTTACTATATGCTTCTTTGATGAAAGCGAAAGAAAAGCCCTGGCTTTCTGCGGTTCACACAGCGGCAGAGACTGCAACAAAGCTGAGGAAACAGGACTTGTGCCCGTATTCACCGACGGTACCACTGCTTTTGAACAGGCAAAACTGGTGCTGGTATGCGAAAAGGCTTATGTTCAGCAGATGAATGCGGAGAGCTTTATAAATAAGGATATATGCGAAGCAAATTACGCTTCGGGCGATTTTCACTATCAGTATATCGGCGTGATAAAGAAAGTATATGTAAAGTGATATCACTTTACTTTGCACGACAACTGACAAGTGTTGTTCCTTGTCGTATCAAGGCACATTTTAGCTCGTTTTTTTGATAGTATCTGCTAATTATTTTACATAATTCAAAACAAATCTATTGAATATTTTTAAAATTCATGGTATAATTATATTGCGGTAAGACGGGATGCCTTCCGCACAGAGAGACAAAGTAGAACATAAGAAACAAAGAAAGGAGCTGAGTATTTATGGCTGTTACAACGATGATAATCATTTGGGCTGTTGCATTCGTGTTTTTCGTTATCGTAGAGATAGCTAACGGCGCAGGACTGCTTAGTATATGGTTCGCGCTGGGTTCGCTCGCGGCTATGTTCTGTGCGATAGCAAAGCTGCCGTTCGTGGCACAGTTCGCGGTGTTTGTCGTAACGTCGATAGTATTCCTTCTGGCGACCAGACCCCTTGCAAAAAAGGTGCAGAAGGCTGCGGTGCCTACGAACTTTGAGCTGGATGTGGGCAAATCAGCTACGGTCATCGAGGATATCGACAATGACAGTCACAGGGGCAGAGTAAAGCTCGACGGTACCGATTGGGCTGCTGTCTCGGCTGACGGAAGCAGTATAAAAAAAGGTGCTTTAGTCAGTGTGGTAGAGGTCTCGGGCGCAAAGCTTATCGTGACCGAGAAGAATTGAAACTGGAGGTAAAATTTTATGTTAAGTCCGCTTTTGATAGTTCTTATCATTATAGCTTTTATCATACTTGTGGTGATCTCGAATATCAAGATTGTTCCGCAGGCTTATGTGTATGTTGTTGAAAGACTGGGTACTTTCCATGCTGCATGGGGCACGGGACTTCATGTCAAGGTGCCGTTCATCGACCGCGTTGCGAAAAAGGTATCCATCAAGGAACAGGTCGTTGACTTCAAGCCGCAGTCAGTTATCACAAAGGATAACGTAACTATGCAGATAGATACGGTCGTATTCTTCCAGATAACCAATGCGATGCAGTTTACATACGGTGTTGAGAGACCTATCTCCGCGATAGAGAACCTTACGGCTACTACGCTGAGAAATATCGTCGGCGATCTCGATCTGGAAGCTACACTTACATCCAGAGACATCATCAACACCAGGATCACTGCTATACTTGACGAAGCTACCGACCGCTGGGGCATCAAGGTACAGCGCGTTGAGCTTAAAAACATCCTTCCTCCCCGTGAGATCCAGGATGCGATGGAGAAGCAGATGAAGGCAGACCGTGAAAGACGTGAAAAGGTCATTCAGGCGGAAGCTGAAAAGAAGTCGCAGATACTTGTTGCCGAAGGTGAAAAGGAGTCCAAGATACTCCGTGCGCAGGCTGACAAGGAATCCCAGATACTTGCTGCCGAAGCTGAAAAGCAGTCCATGATACTCAGGGCTGACGCAGTCAAGGAGCAGAAGATACTTGAAGCGGAAGGTGAAGCTCAGGCTATCGAAATGGTACAGAGAGCACTGGCTGACAGTATCGTAAAGCTGAACGCTGCTAATCCTAACGAAGCAGTCATCCAGCTGAAGAGCCTGGAAGCATTCAGCAAGGCTGCCGACGGAAAGGCTACCAAGATCATCATCCCCAGCGAGATACAGAGTCTCGCGGGACTTGCAACAGGTCTGAAAGAGATCGTAAAGGATCAGAAAAACTGATATCACAAAGCCGCCTTCGGGCGGCTTTTCTTATGTCCCGAGCCGACATCGTGAGGAAGTCAGACACTGCATCTTTACTTTTTCGGGAATATATGGTATGATAATTCTTATAGTGTTACCGAAAGGAGATAGTTATGCTCACAGAAGATATCGCTGCAGCAGGCAGTGAGGATAATGATATAAAGCACAAGGTCTACGATCATGAGGTCATCCCCGCAGAGGAGATGTTCGGCATAGATCTCGAAGATGTTGTATTCAAGGGATGCAGGTTCGTGGGGTGTGATTTTGAAAGATGCGGCTTTTACAGCTGTACTTTTGATAAATGCGATCTTTCCAACTGTAAACTGAATGAGGGCTATTTCAAGGATTGTACCTTTTCGGGCTGCAAGGCGAACGGTGTCGATATGGGTAAAGCGGTATTCAAGCAGACCACATTCCGCACGTCGGCATTTACCTATGGGCTTTTTTCCGAGAGCCGATTTGACGGCTGTGAGCTCTCCGACTGTGATTTGTCGGGGGCGCTTTTGTCCCAGTCCGTGTTCAAAAAGACTGCATTCAAAGATGTGCGCTTTTCGGGTGCGGAGTTTTTTAAGGCGGATATACGCGGTTCCGACTTTACAAAATGCGACATATCGGGTATAGTTCTTTCCCGCGAGCTTTCCGAATTAAGGGGCGTGACAGTTTCCTTTGAACAGGCAGCCGACCTGGCAAGGCTGCTGGGACTAATTGTAAAATGAGGTGAAAATATGAGAAACAACGACAAAGAAGTGCTTGTTGAGATATTCACGGATACTATGGAACAGTGCAGGAATACCGTTCTGCTGAAAAACGCTGTGCTCGATTCGATAGAAAGGCAGTATATCCTGCATGACAGCGCTCCCCTTGAACTGACCCGCCAGCCCTACAGCGCTTCCGCCGAGATCACGGTCTCGATGAAAAGGACTATCGAAGCAGCCGAACAGTACAAGTACAGCAAAGTCTGTGTGCTGAATTTTGCTTCGTCAAAAAATCCCGGCGGGGGAGTCGTAAACGGGGCTAGGGCGCAGGAGGAGTGTATTTGCCGCATAACCACGCTGTATCCCTGTCTCGCCTGCGACAAGGTGATGGATAACTTCTATCTGCCCCACAGGACGATGTTCAGCTTTACGCTTTACAATGACGATCTTATCTTTACCCCCGATGTTTACTGCATCAAGACTGATACTGCCGCCCCCGCATCAAGACCCGCCGAAGAGTGGTTCAAGGTGGATGTTATCACCTGCGCGTCCCCTAATCTCAGCGCTTATACTAAGGTAGGCGACAGCGAACTGGAGAAGATACAGTTAAAGCGTCTTGAAAGAGTGTTCATCACTGCGGCGAATGAGGGCGCGGAAGTGCTTATTCTCGGGGCTTTCGGATGCGGCGCATTCAGAAATCCTCCCGAAGTTGTGGCAAAAGTCATGAAGCAGCTTTGCGATAAGTATTCCAGATATTTCAAGATCATAGAGTTCGCGGTTTACTGCACGCCCAAAAATCCCACCAATTATGAGGTGTTCTCCCGCGTTTTCGGTAAATAAGTTTATTTAATGACCGCTTTGACAAAACGAGCGGTCATTTTTTATACAAAAACTCAATTGAAATAGTATCACGAATAGTTTATAATTAATCATATATATTATTTTAAAGGCTGTGATAATCATGAAGAATTCGTCAACCTATAAAGCTACGGACATTATAGCCGGATTTGAATGCCGTCCGGGTATATATACGCTAAACGGCGCTTCGGCTATGCTTCGTGCTGTAAATTTTACTATCCATTCTTCAAATGCCACAGGGTGTTCGGTGGTGCTTTTCAACCGCGGTAAAAGGGAGCCTTTTGCCATAATACCGATACCCGACAGCTACCGTATCGGTGATACCTGGTCCATAATGATATACGGTCTCGATATCTACGAGATAGAGTACTGCTATCGCTTCACGGGTGAGTATGCACCCAGCAAAGGTCATCTGTTCGACAACCAGACCAATATACTCGACCCTTACGCAAGGGCAGTAACGGGACAAAGTGTATGGGGCAAGAAAAATCCCGGCGACGGCAGCTATCACGGAAGGATAACCACCGATGAATTTGACTGGGGCACTTTTGTCATGAGAAATATCCCCTTCAGTGATCTGGTGATATACGAGCTCCATGTCAGGGGGTTCACCAACAGCCTGACCTCGGGCGTACAGCACCCCGGCACCTTTGACGGTGTCATCGAGAAGATACCTTATCTTAAAAAACTGGGTGTAAACGCCATCGAGCTGATGCCTGTATTTGAATTTGACGAGCTTTACGAGGAGCGCCACCATGAAGGTAATCTGCTGATGAACTACTGGGGGTACAATACCACCTGCTTTTTTGCCCCCAACACCAGCTATGCATCAACTAATGAGTATAACCACGAGGGCGACGAGCTGAAAAAACTTATCCGTACCTGCAACGAGAACGGTATACTGGTGTTCCTGGACGTTGTGTTCAACCATACCTCTGAGGGCAATGAGGACGGTACCGTATTCTCCTTCAAGGGGCTTGACAACAGCGTATACTATATGCTAACTCCCGACGGAAAGTATGTAAATTTCAGCGGCTGCGGCAATACCATGAACTGCAACCATCCCATCGTGCAGCAGTTCATCATCGACTGCCTGCGCTACTGGGTCATAGAGTACCGCGTGGACGGTTTCCGCTTCGATCTTGCTTCTATACTAGGCAGAAGTGAGGACGGCACACCTATGGAGAACCCGCCGCTGCTTAAAACTATCGCTTATGACCCGATACTCAGCGGCTGCAAGCTGATAGCTGAGGCGTGGGATGCAGGCGGACTTTATCAGGTGGGCAGCTTCCCCTCATGGAACAGATGGGCTGAATGGAACGGCCGTTTTCGTGATGATCTGCGCTGCTTCCTTAAAGGCGATAACGGTATGGCATGGGCTGCCATACAGAGGATAACAGGTTCTGCGGATATCTATCCCCCTGAGCGATGTCATAATGCATCGGTGAATTTCCTCACCTGCCACGACGGTTTCACCATGTACGATCTGTACAGCTATAATGTCAAGCACAACGAAGCAAACGGCTGGAACAATACCGACGGCGATAACAGCAATACCAGCTGGAACTGCGGCTTTGAGGGCGAGACAGAGAACCGCGAGATAATAGGGCTCAGGATGAGGATGATAAAGAACGCCTTTGCCACGCTGTTTTTCAGCAGGGGAGCTGTTATGTTCTATGCGGGCGATGAATTCTGCAACACCCAGTTCGGCAATAACAACGCATACTGCCAGGATAATGAAGTATCATGGCTCGACTGGTCAAGGCTGAAAAAATACCGTGAGATACACGATTTTGTAAGAGATATGATAGCTTTCAGGATGAAGCATGAGGTCATAAGGCACAGCACCGAACAGCGTGCCTTCGGTTTCCCCGATATAAGCCTGCATAATACCCGTGCGTGGAACGATAAGGTCAGCGACCATGACCATGTCATCGGCGTGATGTTTGCGGGAAAGGATAAAAAGGGCAATGACGATGCGGTATTTCTGGGCATAAATGCCTACTGGGAGGAATGTCCCGTTGAACTGCCCGCACTGCCCGAGGGCTATGACTGGAACATAGATTTTTATACTTTCGCCCCCTACAAGAAAGGCATGGATTTCAATGCGCTGATATACCGCTGTGACAACACCTACCGTTTAAAGCCCAGAAGCGTTATCGTCGCATCCGCCATAAAGAAACTGGGGCTATACAGGTAACTGTATTATACAGGTGATGATATGGATATAAGAAAGATAATTTCCGCTGAGGAATACGATTTTCTGCGCAACGACCCCCATCTCGGTGAAAGGGTGGCACTGCTGACCTTCGGCGGAAGTATAGCCTACGGGCTGAATACCCCCGAATCGGATACGGATATAAGAGGTATCATTATGCCCGACCCCGCCGACCTGCTGGGCGCAGGCTTCATCAGTCGGGAGAATACTGCCGGCGATGAACATCTGATATTCGGCAGCAACGGTTTTGAACAGTACATCGACCGAACTACGGATACCACCCTTTATGTGCTGGGCAAGATATTCGGGCTGCTGTACAAATGCAACCCCAATACTATAGAGATACTCGGCTGTAAGCCCGAACACTATGCTATGGTGAACGAGTACGGTCAGATGCTGCTGGATAACAGGGAGATATTTCTCAGCAAGCTGGCTTACGGTTCCTTTGCGGGCTATGCGAGAGGTCAGTTTCAGCGGCTGAAAAACGCTATCGGCAAGGATAACGGCTCGAATGTATTCAAGTGTATAAGCCTTGCGGACACCATTGAGCGCATACAGCGTCACCTGGAGGAGACCTGTCCTCATTACAGCAGGGAAGCGCTGAAAATGTTCATCACCGACAGGAACGGCGAAAAGATCACCGTCAACGGCATACCTGTTGATGCCTACGATGTGGGGGTGCTGTTTAATGATGAGGTCACGGAGGTCACAGTCAACGGCAAGCCCATCAGCGATGATGAAGTTCAGCTTTGCTTTAAGCTGGATATTGATATGATACCCGTGAATGAGTTCAATGTGGTGGCAAACGAGATCACTGCATCCATCAAGGAATTCAACAAGCATCTGGGACACCGTAACCACAAAAAGGATGTTTACCATCTCAACAAACACGCCATGCACCTGGTGCGGCTTTATCTCATGGCGGAGGATATCCTGGTGCGCGGGGAGATAGTGACCTACCGCGAAAAGGAACACGACCTGCTGATGAGTATCAAGACGGGTGAATATTTCAACAAAAAGCAGAACAGCCTCAGTTCGGGATTTTTTGATATGGTCAACGATCTCGATATAAGGATGCTGAAAGCTTATGAGAACAGCAAACTGCCCGAACGTCCCGATATCGAAAAGGTGAGCGGGCTGCTGAGCGAGATACACCTGAGATATCTCAACAGCTGTATGTAATAAAGGAGGAAGCAGAAATGTCATATCCAAAGGGTGACAAGCGCATCGCGGATTCTGTCACCGAGATAACAAAGCTGATACAATACCGCGACATCAACGGTCAGAACCGTCTTTTCGGCGGCAGACTGATGGAATGGATAGACGAAGCCGCAGGTGTGGCTGCAATGCGTCACTGCGGCGGAAATGCAGTTACTCTCATGGTGGACAGCCTTAAATTCAAGCATGGTGCATTCATTAATGACATCGTCGTGCTTATCGCAAAGGTGACTTATGTGGGCAGGACTTCGATGGAGGTCAGGGTGGATACCTACGTTGAGGAAAAAGAGACAGGTCTGCGCAGGGCGATAAACCACGCATACCTCACCTGTGTCCATGTGGATGAAGACGGCCGCCCAAAGCCCATAGAGTACGGCATCAAGCCCGAAAGCATCACCGAAAAGGCTGAATGGGAGGGCGCACAAAAGCGCATCTCAATAAGAAAACAGCGCAAGGCTGAGGGCTATTGATATAACAGTAAAATAAAAAACACCGGCATCGCGAAATGTCGGTGTTTTGCTGTTTTGAAAGTGTATCTCACTGCCGCCTATATCAAGGTCATCAAGCAAGGGCAGATCAGGGATACTTTCAACATGGCATTATCGCTTGATCCTTATATCCGTGATCGCGACCTGATCGCCCGTCAGTGCAACATATATCTTGTCGGGCACTTCGGTGATATCTGTCATATTCTCCACCTCTATGCCGATATTCTCGGTCTTCAGCAGGATATGTCCGCCTTTTCTTTCCAGTATGACCTCGCACTCAAATCCCTTGCTGTTTCTGTCTTTCCAGACCTCCCAGCCCGGAAAATCCGTCTTTTTCTTCATGGTAAGCACGTTTTTGGCGTAGGTATCATCGCACTCGTTTTCTCCGTACAGCTTGACAAATCCGAACTCCCGATAACCATTGCCGTTTACTGTGCCGTCTTCCGATGTGAATATTATGATGTAGGGGCAGTTCCAGACCAGCTCCGCTCCCGGCAGGCTCATGGTGTGGAACATGAGTTTCAGCTTGTCCTTTAACTCGATGCCTGCTGTGTGCGCCGACCTTGTGCGGTTGATCTGTATATTGGGTATATCCGATTCCATGCGGTCTATATAGCTCAGCTCATCGGCAATTCTCGGGATATCCTCTGCATTTACGTTTTCGCCCGTCTGCTGAACGGTGATGTTTTTCAGCCTGCAATATTCGCCTGTAAGTGCCAGATATGAGGATTTTATCTCGCTTGCCAGTGCCACGATGATCTCCTTTTCGTGATCGGGGCTCGACATTTTCAGTTTAAGATGATCCCCGAAACGTCCCATGAC
>NZ_CAMHRZ010000111.1 GCF_946187255.1 uncultured Ruminococcus sp. | reverse complement strand
TACATCGTCAGCAGGCTGTGAATGGGCATTATGGACAGCAGAAAACTATTCCCGTTATCCGATCGGCATAGATCTTGAAATTGACTATTTTCTGCCGTTATGTTATAATAGTATGGAAGAATGATCACGGTCAAAACGATACGATCAATGAAAGTGAGGCAAACGTTATGGCTTCGGATAAGGAATATCTGGGATATGTGCTGGAACAGCTGTCGGCAACAGAGGAGATATCCTACCGCCCGATGATGGGAGAGTTCATCATCTACTGCAAAGGCAAGGTGGTCGGCGGGATATACGACAACAGGTTTCTTGTAAAACCTACAGCATCCGCAAAAAGGCTGCTTCCCAATGCGACTTATGAGCTGCCATATGAGGGCGCAAAGGAGATGCTGCTTGTTGACATTATCGATGACAAAGAACGCCTGAAAGAACTGCTGGAAGCTGTGGCGGACGATCTTCCCGCGCCGAAGAAAAAGGAGAAAAAGAAATGAGAGATTTTGAAATTAAGGATATCACCGAGCACTGCTATCGCGGCGGCACTGTCAGCACGCTGCGCGATACAATGTGGGGAGAATTCCCCGCAGAGGAAACAGACAAGAGCGGGCTGAAAACTTTCAGATTTGTATTCAGACACGATCCCGATAAAGAGGACGAAGGTCTGCCAATGATAGATAATTACGAGCTGCTGGAGCTTTCTGTCAAAGAATTCGGCGGAGAATACGTTATCACGCTGGAATGTTCGGGCTTTGACGGCGAGCGCACCGATCGGAAGATACTGTATTACTGCTGTGAGAAGATAAATGTCATTCTGTGCAGATACAAGGGCTTTTCCTATAAAAATGTTTACAGCGGACGCGAGCCGTTTATAAACGAGAGGGAGCAGTGGTATAAGCCTGAGTACCTGATTTCTGCCGAAGAGAGGGACATAGGTGAGGGTATTTCTGTGGTGATGGAGCTTTACGGCGAAGAACCCACCATCCCCGACCGCAATTTTGGCTCATATATCGCCGTAGGAAAATACCTTAAAGACGGAAAAGTGATATGCGAGAGCTACACCCTTCCCCAGCACAGGATGAGCTTTTTCGATCCGATACACCACTCAAACGGGCATCTCTACTACCATTACTCCGCAGGACTTTACGGTGCCGCCTTTATGGAGATCGACACAGGCAAGCGCTACGTCTACGTCCCCGAAGGCTACGAGCACGACTACCTTTCGGAGTGCGGAGAATCCTTCATTGTGATTAGCGTACACTACGACATCGACAGCGACCTGCTTGCCTGCAACGGCTGTTACTGGGCAGGTTCGGATGAGGTTTTCGTCATGGATTTTTCCGACCCGCTGAACTTTGACCCTCACATGGTAAGGATCGAAGATGAGGTATTCTCCGACGAGGATGAATATGATGACTTTTTCTTCGCCCGCTGGGAGAAAGACTGCCTTATCCTTAAAGACTACGACGGCAAAGAACACTCCGTCACAAAGGCGCGTCTGCGGGAGATGCTGGCGGAAAAGCGAAAAGGATGATATGATCGCGAAAAAAACTTTTCGCACGGGCGAGGGCAGGTCTTGCATTTTTCACGCCGATGTGTTATAATTATATCAATATTTACGGGCTTGTCTATCATTGGAAAGGGGTATGCTATGAGCGTTACGATCAAAGATGTTGCAAGAGAAGCGGGCGTTTCTGTGGCAACGGTGTCAAGGGTACTAAACGGTAACTGCAACGTTTCCGAAGACTCGGCTGAAAGGGTCAGGGATGCTATAACCAAGCTGAATTATTCGCCCAACTTTCTCGGCAGAAATCTGAGAAAATGCGAGACTAATGTGATACTCTGCGTAATGCCCAAGTCCGAGCATTCACTGTATTCCAAAATAGTCACGGGTATGCAGAGGTATGCTTCAAAGGTGGGATACGATATAATCACGGCAGTCTCCGACGGTGTGCCTTCGGCGGAAGCAAGAGTGATGAATATGCTCTACAACCGCACCGTTGACGGCGTGGTACTTCTGGGAACGTTATTTGACGCTCAGTCCCTGAACAGACTTGCCATGAATTACGATGTAGCCCTCTGCTGTGACGGCGTAACGGGCGCGGATGTGCTTACCGTTGCGGTCGATGACGAAATTGCCGCCATAGATGCGGTCAATACCCTCATCGCCAAGGGACACAGGGATATCGGCTTTATCGGCACTACTTCGGAAGCGATATCCTCCACAGCCCGCGAGAACGGCTACCGTCATGCGTTGCAGGCGGCGGGAATACCCTACCGTGAGGAACTGGTATACCGTGACAGCTATGAGTACCCCTGCGGACTGGACGCCATGAACTATTTCTGCGGGCTGGAAAAGCGCCCCACTGCCATATTCGCGGTATCCGATCTGCTGGCTATCGCGGCGATACATCGCGGTGTGGAACTGGGTGTGAAGATAGGCGAGGAGATCTCCGTCATGGGCTTTGATAATATATCCATGTGTGAGATGATGCTGCCAACGGTATCCACCGTTGAACAGCCCTGTGAAAAAATGGGCGAACAGGTAATATCCAAGCTGATCGAAAATATACATTCCACAGTCAAGGACAATAAGTATTACACGGTGGATCACAAGATCATACTGCGCCAGTCCACGGGTGACTGACAGGCAATGATATATATTATATATAATAGTATACAGCGGTGTCGGGATAACCCGGCACCGTTTTTTGTGCAGCACTTTTACCGCACTGTAACACCAACACACGGGGTCGGTGTTTTTTTATTCAGCATAACACACATGAGCGAAAGGTAAATTTTGTCTGTTCTGCCGAATTTAGTGACTGCTGTTGAGATATCGGCGCTTTTTCGTGATTATATTATAAGAGGTGAAAAAGTATGCATACCGATGAAACCGCTATAAAAAAACTCGAACAGACGATCATGAAATACAAGCGCACAGTCTACGGCATCGCGCTGACACAGCTGAAAAACAAGCACGAAGCCGACGATGTTTTTCAGGAAGTCTTTCTGCTGTACTATTTAAAGAAGCCAGTATTCGATGATGAGAATGCAAAACGCGCTTGGCTCATCAGGACTGCCCTCAACAAATGCAGGCAGTACAATTTGGGAAAATGGAACAGTAATACCGACAAGACCTTTGAACCGCCCGAAGACAGGACGGCTGACTTTGAAAGCAGTTATGACAGTGAGATATTTGAATCGGTGAGAGAGCTCCCCGAAGGCTTGCGCGAGTCCTTGTATCTCCACTGTTTTCTGGGGCTTTCGGTAAACGAAACGGCTTCGATTTTGGGCATAAAAGCAAGTACGGCAAGCATGAGACTGAGCAAAGCCAAAAAGATACTGAGATCAAAAACGGAGGGTGAATGATATGAAAGATAACGATTATAAAAGAATTGAAGATCAGCTTGACCCCGACGACAGGCTGGTACAGAATGTAATGGACAAGGCAGCACAGTTTTCGGCAAACAGTGCGTTGGAGGAGGAATATCTTAAAGAACACGATGTTCCCGATGCTGTCAAGGTCAGACGAAGCAATGGATACAGATATATGCTTTCCACTGCCGCCGCAGTTGCTCTGGTTTTGGGAGTTAACGTATATATTCACAGCAACAGCCCTGTAAAGCCCCGTGAGCCCGAAACTGCAAGTGCGGAAAAAACAGCTGAGGATGTCACCGAAAGCACGACTGAGACCGAATTTACCGAGAATGCACCGTCAGCGGAAATTCCTGCGGACGAAACGGAAAGCACCGCAGATACCCCCGAAAGCAATGCTGACGACAGCGCAGTTGAGAACATCGGTATTGGCAGGCTGGAATGGAAGCCCGATAGAACTGCCGACAGCTTTGAAACTGAAAGCGGCGATGGTCAGGCGGCTGTATTGGCACCCGCTGCCGACTTATACAGGTCATTCGAGCTGAACGGCAAGACCTATCAATTCGCCTGCGGCAGTTACGGCGAGATATATGATGACCCTATCGTCGGTTACAATATCCCGAACGATTCATACATCTGTGAATTCCTGACAAATGTGGAAGTGCCCTCGATGTTCGGGGATAGCCTTCCTTCGGCACAAGCAGAGGTCTACAACCTGATGTTTGCCGACCCAAATTATCTTGTGGCGGTAAGGTTCATAGACGTTAACGGCGATGACAGGTACTATCTTTTTGCGGATATGGATCACAGCTTTGACACACTGAAAGAGCATCTGATCGCACTGAACATTGACATATACACTTTTGACGGAACAGCCATAATCAGGCGTGACGGTGTGCGTTCTTTCATCGATGATGACACCGAACTGAAAGAGATGCTGCTGTCAGCCGACGGCGAAAAGACCGACACAGCCTGTGGTGAAGCAGTTTGTGAGATATACCTCGATACACCACTCTATGGCGGGAGCGTAGGATATACCGTTTACAGCGATGGCTATATCTCGGTAATTAATGGCTTCGGCAGTGAGAGCGTTTACGATGTGGGTACGGAAACCACTTCTCAGCTGATAGAGTATATCAACGAAAACGCCCACAGCTAAAACACCGAAATATGAACATGGAATAATAACAAAGGGCGCTGTGCACATAGCCGCAGCGCCCGTATCATATTCATTGAGATCATCACATATTAAGACTCACTGCTTCATGGGTCTGGTCACAAGGTCGGTCAGGATATCGACGATCTTCTCCATTGAGGATATACAGCAGTATTCAAACCTGCCGTGAAAGTTGTGTCCGCCTGTACAAATATTCGGACAGGGCAGCCCCTTGAAGGAAAGGCTTGAACCGTCTGTGCCGCCGCGAACGGGGCGTATCACAGGCTCGACACCCTGCTTTCTCATGCAGTCCGCCGCATTTTCCACCAGGAACATATAGTCAGGCTCGATCTTCTCGCGCATATTGTAATAGGTATCCTCTATCTCCGCTTTAACGGTGCCCTCACCGTATCTCAGGTCAAGAAGTTCTGCGGTCTTACGGATAAGCGCCTTTCTCGCTTCAAATCTCTGCCTGTCATGGTCGCGGATAAGATAGGATAGGGATGCTTTTTCGGTGCCGCCCTCTATGCTCATCAGGTGGAAGAAGCCCTCTCTGCCTTCGGTGAATTCGGGGCGCTGTTCGGCGGGCAGCATACTGTCAAACTCGGCGGCGATGCGGGCGGCGTTTATCATTTTGTTCTTGGCTTCACCTGTATGCACATTCACGCCGCGAACGGTTATCTCAGCGGATGCGGCATTGAAGGTCTCGAATTCCAGCTCTCCCAGTCCGCCGCCGTCAACGGTATAGGCATAATCCGCGCCAAAGCGGTCAAGATCGAAACGGTCTGTGCCCGCGCCTATCTCCTCATCGGGCGTAAAGGCGATCGCAATACGCCCGTGTTTGATCGAAGGGTCGGAAAGCAGTGTATGCGCCATCGTCATTATCTCCGCAATGCCCGCCTTGTCGTCCGCACCCAGCAGGGTGGTGCCGTCGGTAACGATGAGGGGCTCCCCGATATACGTCT
Source organism: uncultured Ruminococcus sp. (assembly GCF_946187255.1). Classification (GTDB taxonomy): domain Bacteria; phylum Bacillota; class Clostridia; order Oscillospirales; family Ruminococcaceae; genus Hominimerdicola. The sequence goes on along the minus strand of NZ_CAMHRZ010000111.1, from coordinate 4,601 downwards.
TTATCTCGGGGTACACCGAAGTTTTCAGCACTATGCCCAGTTCCTCATTCAGCGTGATATCGCCGCCGTCATAGTTATCGATTATACGCGGATGGACATTTTCCCCCGATGCTTCGGGTGAGGTATCCATGTGGGAGATAAAGCCCAGCGTCTTAGTCTGCGCACCGCCGTCGGTGGCGGGTATCTTCGCGTAAACATAACAGTTTTCCTCATCGTAGAATACATCCTGCGCTCCCATCTCGGTCAGCTCACGGTAAAGCAGCTTCGCCAGATCGTGCTGCACCGCAGTGCTGGGATGTGTCTGCGAGTCCTCATCGGAACGTGTATTGATCTTCACATATCTCAAAAATCTCTCAATAACTTCTGTCATAATATACCCTCCATACGGTATCATCGTGCGGGGATACCTGCGGCTGTAGTTATTATCCCGCACACAAGTAGATTATATCACACCCTCACCGATATGTCAAACAGGCAAAAAAGAGCTGCCGCGTCATGCAGCAGCTCCGTATATCATTCATTTATTCGACAGCCGCACCGTCGGGACCGAGTGTGATGCCATCCACTACGGTATCATACAGCATAACGCCGTCCCAGTCGAAATAGTACTGCTTGCCGTCGATCTCCTGCCAGCCTATGGCGACCTTTGCGCCTGCAAGGTTGTAATACTTCTCACCGCTCCAGCTTACCCAGCCCTCGGTGACATATCCGGTCTCGCCCAGATTGTAGTATTCTCCGCCCACAGTGATGGGGCCGCGCAGCATAACGCCGTGTTCAAGATAGCAGCGTTTTTCCTCAATGGTCGTCCAGCCCTCTCCGAGAGTGCCGTCCTCACCGAAATAGTACTCCATGCCGAGTATCTTGTTCCAGCCCTTGTAACCCTTTCCGTCAGCGCCGAAATAGTAGGTCTTTCCGCTTTCCACAGTTACCCACTTCTGTTCCTCGATGCCGTTCCTGCTAAGGTACCATATCGTGCCGTCATCGTTGTATACGCCTGTCTGCATTACGCCGTCTTCATCGAAGAAATATCTCTTTTCCTCGATATCCGTCCAGCCGATGACAGCGTTGCCGTCCGTATCGAAGTAATAGGTCTTCTCAGTGTCGGGGTCGGTGTAGAACTGCTCTTTCAGCCATTCCTCACTGCCCTTCTTGTACTTGATCTGACCGTCTATCTTAACTATGCCGTCAGAAAGCACGCCGTCCGAAGAGAACACATAGTTCTCTTCTTCGCCCTTGAATTCGCCCGTGCAGGCAGCGCCTGTCTCACCGAAGTTATACTTCTTGCCGTCGATAGTCGCCCAGCCGAGAGACTTCTTGCCCGTTTCCTCATCAAAGTGGAACCTGTAATCTCCGACGGTTATCCAGCCGTAGGCAAGGGTGTTGTCGCTGTAAAAATAATAATCTCCCAGCACATCTCCGCCGAATTTATCATAAACGTCCTTCTGGAACTTGTTCATGGTATCGTCCGCGTACTTATCCTGCAGTTCGTTATATCGTGCCTTGTCATCCCCCGACAAAGCCCGTTTTTCATCGTCGGACATCTTGTCGAACTTGCGCAGCGCAGCCATATCGCTCTTGAACAGCTTCACCTCTGCCGCATCGCTCTCGATGGAAGCCCAGCCGTAGGCAGCCTCGTGGGTCTCGGGGTAGAAATAGTACTGCAGCATCACGGGTTCCTGCGTGTAGGGTTTCAGCTCGGTGCCCGCCAGCTCTGTCCAGCCGCTTGCCACAACTCCGCCGCGCCCGAAGTAGTAACGCAGTCCGTTGATGGTCTGCCAGCCGCTGAGCAGCTTGCATTCCTTGTTGAAATAATAGTACTCCTCGCCTATCTTGACAAAGCCCTTTGCCGCCTCGCCCTTTTCGCTGAAATAGTACTTGTCGGGAAGATCGCCGTACCAGCCCTTTGTCATTTTGCCGTCGCTGCCGAAAAGGTATCTCTTTCCGTCGATATCCTGCCAGTTCTTTACCATTTCGGCATTTTTATCGAAATAGTAGGTGCTTCCGTCGATATCATAAAAGCCCGTAACGCACGCGCCTGTTTCATCATCCGCATAATAGAACTTGCCTTCATGGGTTATCCAGCCGTGATGCATTACGCCCTTTTCGTTGAACAGGTACTTCTTTCCCGAGATGACCTTCCAGTCGGTAGCCATTTTGCCGTCCTTGTCGAAATAGTACACTTCATCCTCGATCTTGTAGAAGCCCACAGCCATTTCGCCGTCGTTCTTGAAATAGTACTGCACGCCGCCCACGTTTATCCAGCCGCGTCGCTGCTTGCCGTTTTCATCAAAATAGGAATTTCCCGAAAAGCCCGAGCCCGGAAAGCCGTGTTCATCGAAATAGTATTCATCGCCGTTGATATTGACAAGCCCTGTCCTGAACACGCCCGACTCGGTGGAAAAATAGTACTTCACACCGTCGATCTCGATGGTGCCGCGCTGTATTATACCGTCATTACCGAGATAATAGGTATCTCCACGAAAATCGTGCCAGCCGGGAGGAAGTATCAGCCCCTCATCATCGAAAAGATAACAGATATTGTCGATCATCTGATAGCCTGTCACGCGCTCTTTGGTCTCGGGGGATATATAATAGGTGCCCTCAGCATGAGTGTGCCAGCCCACCGCATAGTAAGACTGATAAATAAGATGACCCGAGAAGCACACGCCCACCGCCGCAGTGCTCACTATCGCATAAAGCGCATTCCTGGCGCTCCTGCGTGCGGCGATCCTTCGTGTCTTATCGGGTACATATCTGTTTTCCGTGCCCTTTGTACTCATGCAAGCCGAGATCCTTTCCTAGAATAATCACTTGAATATTATATCACATTTCCCGATGCATTGCAACCTTTTTAACCAAATCTTCACCCGATTTTCAGACAAGCAGACAAAAATGCCGCAGAGCATATCCCTGTGGCATGATGTGTATCAATAGAATTTTGCTATATCATTGATCTCGCGGCGATTGGGTCTTTTGGGTTCCTCATCAGCATAGCCCAGTGCCAGCACAGCGCCTATCTGCTCGCTGTCTGGTATTCCCAGTGCGGCGCGGAGCTTTTCTGCATCGCGTATCCCCATAACAAGGGTATCCAGTCCCATTTCCTTAGCTTTCAGCATGAAGAGCATATTGTGCAGACCCAGATCGTAGCAGCCCCATCCGTTGCCCAGCTCGTTGATAGGCTCGCCCTTGTCATCAAAGCCCACATTGTCCTTCTCAAAAGCGGTGACGATAAGCGCCGCGTTCATGCATCTCTGCTCGTTGAAGGAGGGGAAGCAGGTGGTCCTTATCTGCTCGCGCTTTTCCTTAGAGAGCACGCAGTAATACTTGCTTGTTTCCTGATTTTTCCATGAGGGTGCTTCCTGCGCCGCTTTGATGATCTCCTCCACCAGCTCACGGGTGACTTCCTTGTCAGCGTACTTGCGCACGCTTCTTCTTGCTTCGGTAAGTTCTTTGAATTCCATAGTTTACGCTCCTTTATATATTTACGCCGTATTCGGCTAATTCTTCCTTTGAAACTACTCCGTATTTCAGCCACGCTTCAATGAGTTCATCGTAGTATCTGCCCTTTGAAAGAGCACTTAATGCTGATTCTTTTCTTATCGTGTCAAAATGATATTCATGTTCTTCCAGCGGCACGAACCTGAGATTTGTCAGCTTGCTTTTTTTCAGGACTTTCTTGATCTCCTCTGATACGATGGGGATATTGCTCAGATCCTCAAATGCAAAGATATCCGAACCGTCGTAGGCTTCGGGAACGAATGAAACGCCCATTGTATCAAAGCCCGACATACCTATCTTTCGGCGGCATTTGCGGCATATCGGTGCAGGATCGCCCTTCATGTCACACATAAGCCCGCATCTTCCCGTTACTATCAGCCGATAGTATTTTTTTGTTGTTACAGCTTCGCCTATCCTTGTGACTGTGCCGAAATAGGGTTTTGTATCAGCGACCTCGTAACCTGTATATCCATGTTCTTTCAGCACGTTCAGGAAGTCCTCCGATATAACAAAAGTACCCGATGCACTGTAATAGTCACACAATTTGCCCTGTATCTTGAACTTGAAACTCCCCTTGTAGGAAACACGGATACCACCGCAGTTATCGCAGATCTCCCTGTCGTATTCATTTTCGCTCATGATGGCTTTGTTTCTTGTATTATGGTCATCAAACAAAAAGTAATACATCCCGTCAGACCCCCTTCCATGTAATTATACACCACATTGGAAGATTTTGCAAGTCCCCTCCCACAAAAACGGCAGACAGCTGAAGCTGCCTGCCGTGTGATTTTTAGTGATCGAAGATCGTTAGCCCTCTTCGTCTTCTATTTCAAGAGGACCTCCGGATGCAACGATAATATCGTTAACATCAAATGTAATAATCTTCATTTCGGGTTTAACAAACTTCTTTTCCATACATCATTCTCCTATTCGATCAATTTGCGCTTAACGAAGTAAACATCTCAGTATAAACCGTGTGTGCCACCTTTTCACTGTCGAGATAAGTAACATATCCCTTTGAATAGATGGTGTTTTCAGCGTTGGCTGCGCTGAGTGTAAGGTTCAGCTTGTAGGTACCTCTTTTGGTCTTTAACGTTGAAGTC
>NZ_CAMHRZ010000110.1 GCF_946187255.1 uncultured Ruminococcus sp. | reverse complement strand
TGTGTTATAAGAATATATTATAATACTATAAAACTCAGACTTTGTCAAGTGGTACCTTACGTCATAATATATGCCGTCCAACATGAAAAACGCCCCTGCATTATGCAGAGGCGATATGATCATTCTATAACCAGCTTACCCTCGCTGTCGCAGTAAACGTGCTTGCCGAGTATAGTTCTGAGAGCCTTTATATTCTCGATATCCTGAGAAGCAAACTCCAGATAGCAGGTCTTTGAACCGTAAACTATGTCATACTCAAAATAATCCTGAACATACACACCGAACTTATTGAGTATATCCTCCAGAGGATGCTGCGAGATATCGCTTGCGTCCTCATGCTCGCCGTATTCGGGTTCCTGCTCGAACGAAAGGCTGGTAAAGTAAAGTCCTTCAAATTCATATATGCCTGCCGCCGCGCATTTTACACCATCGGCGCAGTATTTTGAGGGATAATAATCAGCAATATTCTTCATTTTAGTCCTCCTCAGGGTCAATGTCAAGTAAAGGCAGGACCGCTTTTTCCGCCGCATCGAAGCCTTCCTCACTTTTTGATGCGAACATCACAAGGCTGCCGCATTCATCGGGCATAAGAGCCAGATAGGAATCTTCATTGATACGGTAGAACTGAGCGCCCTGATATATCCCGCTGTCTGCATATTCGATATGCTCAAAACTCCTGCGGATATCATCAGCCTGCTCTTCATCGGCTTCAAGATAATCTTCCACCGCATATTCAAGACCGCTTGTCACCGCACAAAGATATCCCTGTGAGACGAGAAAGCGCCAAAGGCTCTCACCCGTGAGTAACCACTCTCCGCCGTCATAAGTCTCGTATACAGGCGGATCGGGCTTGTCCATATCTGTGAGCTTGATGCCCCAGAATGATACGCTCTGGTTTTCAGAGAAGAATACATAGTATCCGTCTTCCCTGCACATACCGACTTTTTCCGCAGGCATAAGATAGTCCCCCGACTGATCCGATGCAAGCGCATCACAGCCCGCGCACAGTCTGTAATAGTCCTCCAGCGCAGCGGGAAGGCTGCCGTATTCGGCTTTCAGCAAGGATATGACTTCCCCGCTCCAGCCCATAGGCTCAGTCAGGTCAAACAGCTCGCGAAGCTCATTATACTCGTACATCATTATTCAGCAGTGTCGATCAGCTGCAGAGCCTTCATCAGGATAGCAACTTCAAGGCGCTTCTTCTGTATCTGACAGGACAGCTTGTGTGCTGCGTGAATATCGCCCTGATAGATATAGTTGTTTGCATTGCATCCGCCGCTGCAGTAGAATTTTGCCCAGCACTTCTTGCATTCGGGCTTGGTATAAACGTGCGCCTTTGCGAAATCATCCTTGATCTGTGTATCAAAGCTGCCGTCATAAAGGCTGCCCATCTTGTATTCATCAACGCCCACGAACTGATGACAGGGATAGATATCTCCGTCGGGTGTAACAGCAACATACTCATTGCCGCATCCGCAGCCGCGAAGTCTCTTTATTGCACAGGGACCCTGATCGAGATCCAGCATGAAGTGGAAGAAGTTTATGAACTTGCCTTCCGCCCTGATCTTTGCGATCTTCTCCGCCAGCACCTCGTACTCCTTGAATATGCGGGGCAGATCTGCTTCTGTGATAGCGTAGGGCTCCTTCGGGTCAGCCATAACGGGCTCTACCGAGATCTGATCGAAGCCCAGCTCGTACAGGTGCATAACGTCCTCTGAAAAATCCAGATTGTACTTGGTATAGGTACCGCGCACATACCAGTCCTTATCCTTGGGACGCTTGTCCACAAGGCGCTTGAAGTTCTTGATTATAACATCATAGCTGCCGGTGCCGTCAACACGGACTCTCATCCTGTCATTGACTTCCTTTCTACCATCGATGGACAGTACTACATTAGACATCTCATTATTGATGAAATCTATCATCTCATCGGTAAGATGCATACCGTTGGTAGTTGTCGTGAACCTGAAAGTCTTGCCTGTTTCCTTTTCTCTGGAACGGGCATATTCAACTGTCTGCATAACAACGTCAAAATTCATCGAAGGCTCGCCGCCGAAGAAATCCACCTCCAGGAATTTTCTGTCAGCAGACTTCTCGATCAGGAAATCTATGGCACGCTTGGCAGTCTCAAAGTCCATCAGCTTTCTGCCCACACCGAAATCACCCGTTGAAGCGAAGCAGTACTTGCATCTCAGGTTACAGTCATGGGAGATATGCAGGCACATAGCCTTAACGGGAGATGCCACTGCCGCAAGGGCATATTTCTCGTAATCATCCTCTGAAAACAGTATCTTATCATTATAGAGCGAAACGATCTCCTCATAGCATTCCTCGACCTCCTCTGCGGGATAGGTGCGCGAAAGCCTTGCCATAACGTCTTCGGGACAGACATCCCCGAAAGGCGGTTCAACTCTGTCCAGCAGGTCGTAGGTAAGATCGTCAACGATATGTACTCCTCCGCTGTTTACGTCCAGCAGGACATTGTAGCCCGAAAGCTTGAACTTGTGGATCATATTATTCCCCTCACTATACAAAATGATAACGGGCGACCAGAGACCAGCCCTACGGGTCAGCCGAGACCGATAGAGTTGACCTGTGCTCGCCCGCTGTACCGGGAGCCGTCAACCAGCCCCCATCAAACGGTTTTTGGAAATCAAGCTTCCTTCTCGCACTTCTGGTTAGCAACTGTGCAGGAAGTCTTGCAGGCAGACTGACAGGAAGCCTGGCACTTGCCGCAGCCGCCCTTTGCTGCTGTCTGCTTAAGGTTAGCCTTATTGATAGTTTTGATATGTTTCATGATATCATACCTCCAAATACTGATTTAAATGTATTATACCATATATCGACACTATATTTATGAATTTCAAGTTAACGAATTATAAATATTCGACTAAATTATTCAAAATATTGATTTACGGTATCCTTTTGGTATTTACACCGACAGCTCCGCCCACCGCTGCGAAAACAACTGTTAGCATAAGCTTACCGACAGGAGAAAAATGTTCGGTGGATCTCACAAAAATGCCGCCTGCCACCAGTATTATAACAAATATTAGCAAACCTGTCAGTGCGCCCATTGCAAGCCCGTTGCGCTTGCGCCGTCTTCCGCCCGCATATCCGCCGCAATATGCACCCACCGCCAATGCACCCGTAGACATTGCCGAAAAAACCGAACTGCCCGCATCTATCTTCGCTGCCAGAAACGCCATTGCGCAAAGCAGCAGCAGTACCACACCCGCCGCCGCAGACAGCGCCACAAGCTGTTCGGCGGCGATGCAGACTCCCCTGCCTTTGTTTATCCTGTTCCTTCTCATAGCAGCCGCCCCCTCAGATAATCTATACTGTAATCTTATTCACGGCAGCGGGAGTATATGACAAAAGCCCGCCGAATACCGGCAGGCTTTGTATATCAGTCTTTATCCTTTGAATCTTTGGATTCCTTTTTATCCTTATCATCATCGTCGGAAACGACCTTTGCGATAGCCCATTTCATGATGCGTATCTTGCTTCTGTCTCCGCCTGTTTCGATAACTACGGTGTCATCCTTTACCTGAGTAACGATGCCCACGATGCCTCCGTTAGTGATGATCTCATCACCCACATCAAGGCTCTCTCTCATTTCCTTATCCTGCTTCTCCTGCTTCTTCTGGGGCTTGATTATGAAAAAGTAGAAGAAAACGAGTATCAGCACCAGCGGTGCAAAGGTCAGAAGATATCCGCTCGTGGTAGTATTAGTGCTTGCAGACATCAGCGTTGTATACGAAAAAACCATTTTACTTCCTCCTAAACTAATTATCCGTCAAAACGATTATAACAGAACGCTGCGAATAAATCAAGTGTTTTAACAGAATATTTACTCTTCCCCGCACTTATTTTTTATGTAAGCATCAATGGCGGAAGCTGCCTTTTTGCCTGCACCCATTGCAAGTATAACTGTAGCCGCGCCTGTAACAGCGTCACCGCCCGCGTATACGCCTTCCTTAGTGGTAGCTTCGGTATCGTCCACGATAAGACATCCGCGCTTATTCACATCAAGACCCGGAGTGGTATTGCGTATCAGCGGGTTGGGAGAAGTGCCTATCGCCATGATGACCGTATCCACTTCAAGCTCATAATCAGAACCTTCGACCTCCACAGGGCTTCTTCTGCCGCTCTCATCGGGCTCGCCCAGTTCCATTTTACGGCATACCATAGCGCGTACTCTGCCAGAATCATCGCCAAGCAGTTTGACGGGATTATTCAGCGTCAGGAACTCAACGCCCTCTTCCTTTGCGTGATGTACTTCTTCCTTACGGGCAGGCAGTTCATCCATAGAACGCCTGTACACAACATACACCTTCTTTGCGCCTATCCTGAGTGCCGAACGTGCAGCATCCATAGCAACATTTCCGCCGCCCACAACAGCCACCTTCTGGGACTTCATAATAGGCGTAGCATACTCCTTTCTGTAAGCCTTCATAAGGTTGATGCGGGTGAGGTATTCGTTGGCGGAATAAACACCTATAAGTCCTTCGCCGTCTATACCCATAAATCTGGGAAGACCTGCGCCCGAACCAATAAATACGGCTTCGTAGCCCATCTCAAAAAGCTCGTCCACCGAAAGCACCTTGCCGATGACCATATTGGTCATTATCTTAACGCCCATTTTTGAGAGATTGTCTATCTCATGCTGAACTATGGTCTTGGGCAGCCTGAATTCGGGTATACCGTACATCAGCACGCCGCCTGCGGTATGGAAAGCCTCAAATACAGTGACCTCATATCCCAGCTTTGCAAGATCACCCGCAGCGGTAAGTCCGCTGGGACCTGCGCCCACTATAGCCACCTTGTGACCGTTGGGTTCGGGTATCTTGACTTCGGGCTCGTTATCGCGCATACAGTCGGCAACAAAGCGTTCAAGTCTGCCGATGGCAACAGGTTCGCCCTTTATACCTCTGACACACTTGCCCTCACACTGGTTTTCCTGAGGACATACTCTTCCGCACACTGCGGGCAGAGAATTGGTGGTCTTAATTATCTCATAAGCAGCCGCAAGATCGCCCTCTGCGACCTTTGCAATAAATTCGGGTATCCTTACACCTACGGGACAGCCGTTCATACAGGGCTTGTTTTTGCAGTTGAGACAGCGGCGGGCTTCCCTGACCGCTTTTTCAAGAGAATATCCCAGAGTAACTTCATCGAAATTCTTTGCCCTTACCGCAGGCTCCTGCTCGGCAACGGGCAGCTTGTTGGGTCTCATATCAGCCATTTGCCGCACCTCCCATAAGTCTGCATACATGCTTCTTTTCAGCCTCGATGTAAGTAGAATTTCTTCTTACCAGCTCGTTGAAATCCACTTTGTGACCGTCAAAATCGGGTCCGTCCACACAGGCATACTTTATCTCACCATCGACCCTTACACGACAGCCGCCGCACATACCGGTACCGTCGATCATTATAGGATTGAGCGAAACAATGGTCTTCAGATTGTAAGGCTCTGTGACTTTACATACGAATTTCATCATAGGTACAGGTCCTATGGCAATGACCTCGTCAAAATCAGCACCGCCGTCGATCAGTTCCTTCAGCTTGTCCGTAACAAAACCGTGATAACCATAGCTGCCGTCATCCGTACATATATGGAGCTCTGTGGAAGACTCCTTCATCTCATCTTCGAGAATGATTATGTCCTTGCTTCTGAAACCTGCGATAAGCTGAACATCCACGCCCATATTGTAAAGCTTTTTAGCCTGTGGGTACGCGATAGCACAGCCCACACCGCCGCCGATAACAGCGACCTTCTTTATATCAGGCTCATACTCAGTGGCTTTTCCGAGAGGTCCCACAACATCGCGTATAGCCTCGCCCTCTTTTAATGCGGCAAGCCTCATGGTCGAGCCGCCGATAGTCTGGAAAATAATAGTAACAGTACCCTTATCACGGTCAAAATCCGCGATAGTAAGGGGAACACGCTCACTGTATTCATCTGCCCTGACGATAACGAACTGACCTGCATCCGCCTTTCTTGCGATAAAAGGCGCGTCAATATCCATCAGCACAACGCTGTCATTAAGCTGTTTTCTTCTGATTATCCTGAACAATCCTCATCCCTCCGCAAACATATTACATTTTATTATACATCATTTATTCCGAAATTACAAGTATCTGCAAACCGATTATTATTTTTGTCACAATATTATTAGAATGAATTAATAATTTTCCAGTGCCTTTCTAATAAGTTCCCGTTCGTAGATGATTCGAGACTCGTCCTTGTTTTCTCCGAATAGGCTTCCATAACTATAAAGCGATATACCTTGACGCGCTTTGCTATCCTCGATCTGTGATGCGATAATTCCCGTATTATCGGTAAATTCATCTTCATTCCCGATCTTATAGGGAGCTAAACCTATCGTCAGCCTGACTTTTTCATTCGTGCGGATATCCTGCCACTCTTCAAGTGTACTTATAAAAGGCTTGACAGGATTTTCATAACCGAAATATATCTGCGGTATGATACGATCACAGTGACCATCGCTGCTGCACCAGCTTTCCACATCGGCATACAGCTTTTCTTTGTTATTTTCAATATTCCCCTGTGGAGATATGCTGACCTCGATGCGTTCATCCACCGCTTTGACACTGCTGTAAATCTCACGGCACATTTTTGTTATATTCTCTGTGCGCCATTCCGAAAGGCTTTTTCCGCCGCCGTATTCCGAATAACACTGCGCATCGAATTCGGGTTCAGTGGTGGGATAGAAATAATCATCGTAATGGATGCCGTCTATGTCATAATTCTCCGCTATCTCGGCAGCACCATCGGCTACCAGGTCACGCACTTCGGGGAAGGCAGGATCGAGCCAAAGATGTTCATCGCCCTCAACATATCTCACCCGTTCATCCGCGCTTTTAAACCATTCGGCGGTGGCATAATCATCATACTGCGAAAGCACGTCCGCACTTTGTAAACGCAGAGGGTTTATCCACGCATGAACAGAAAGCCCGTACTCATGGGCTTTCTCGCATATTACCTCCAGCGGGTCATAGTCACCTCCAACGTATGAAGACGGCGGATAAAGTGACGAAGTATAAGCCGCATCACCGAAAGGCCGCACATGAACATACACCGTATTGCAGCCCAGTTCCGAAATATTTCGGCAGGCTTCCCCGAATACCGCTTCGAGATCCTCTGCGTTCTCACAGGAAAGCATGGGGGCTAAGTCTATGTAGGAAAGCCACATCCCCTTGACACGCTCGTAATTTTTCGGCTCATAACCGTTTATCACCTCAGTCTCTTCGGTATACTCGGGCTGCGGTGACTGACAGCGGATATCATCGGCGTTGCTCCTGTGGCTTTTCTCAAAGGAACAACCGCTCAGCAGAAGCACAAATGCCAGCGGCAGCAGCTTATGTTTCATTGCACATCAACTCCCCTATATATTTTATTCTGCACGGGGTGGATCTATTACTCGGTGACGATATGGACGAACAAAACCACGCAGACCAGTATATCTGCGTGGTTTTCGTTTTATGGAAGTTCAGGCTATCATTTTCTCATATCCCCGTAGAACGATTCCTTATCGTGCTTGCAGGCTGCCTCCGCTTCAACGAATACCTGACGGTAATTGCGGTGCTTTTCGGAGTCGTATGTAGCTGTGCCCTTTGCAACGGACAGCAGATTATCCTGCTGATGCTGGCCGTTGTAGAACTCTATCTCCTTATCGAACTTTTTGAAATACTTTTCCATATCGTACCAGTTGGTATTTTCGATCAGTATAACAAACTCATCGCCCGTAACATGGTACACATTTTTCTTTCCGAAAACATCTTTCAGCAGTTTTGCACATTCGTACATCAGCCTGTCGCCCGCTTCAAAACCGTAGTGAGTGTATATCTTCTTGATACCGTTGATATCGAAGAAAGCTACCGAGAAATCCGCCTTTCCTGTGGTTATGCTCACATCCAGCTCCTGTATCCTGTTTCGGTAGGCTGCCTTGTTGTTCACGCCTGTGGTGCTGTCGGTGTATACCTCTTTATCGATGTAGTTAAGGTATTTGCTGAGCTTGTTATATATCGCCCTGATATTATCGCTCAGCTCGTCATATTCATGGTGACGGGTCTTCGGCTGATCCTCGCCTGCGGCAAGAGTTTTCAGCAGAGCACTTTCACTGTCGGGGAGCATATCCAGCTTTTTGATAGAGCTTTTCATGATTATGCCGTCAAGACGTTCGGTCTCTCGTTCAAGCTCTTTCATATTAACAAGCACTTCATAGAAACGCTTCCTGTTCTCCGACATTATTATTGCCGAAAGAACGATACCCATACACAAAGCCACCATAGCAAGTATTACCGCAACAGCCCCGTTGGTACTCATTATTTTGTTATACCATTCCGCGTTGAAATCCACACCTATGATACCGACGACCTTACCGCTGGAATCAAATACGGGACTGTACGCCGAGTAAAAAGTGCCCCATTCATCGGTATGCGGTGTACTCTCAACTGCTGGCTTGCCGCCCGCTGCGGTCTTCAGTTCGGGAGTTACAGGTATATCTTCACCGAATTCGGCGGGATCTTCCATATCGGGGTCGATAACAAATATGTAGTTGTCCTCGCTTTCACGCCGCACACAGTAGATGTATGAAAGCTCAATATTTGTCTGGAATAATCTCAGCTCGGTCAGCACTTCATTATATTCCGGCGAGCGCACATCAGCGTTGGTCATGTTCGCAATGGTATCACCATTTACCATATCGGCGGCGGTGTTGGCAACATCCAGCATACGGGCTTCTATCTGTTTCCGAAGCTCATTCTTCGACATAGTGGTAAGCACCGCACTGGTGACGATATTTGTCAGCAGCAGCAGGACCAGTGCAAAGATAAAATTTCGTTTTCCTGTTTTGACTCTTCTTTCGTTAGTATCCATAATACAGCACCTCCCTATACTCAGCTTTAATGGTTTTTGTACTATCAAAATTAAAGAAAGAATCATTTACTATTAACATTATAACATAAATTCTAATATCAGTCAACATTAAATATTAATTTTTATCACTTTGTTCACTTTTTAGTGAAGTTTGTGATCAGCTATCGATAAAGCCGGTATTGAAATCCCGCAGGTGTTGTGGTATAATATATCCTAAAACACAGCGGTAATTTGAGGCAGGTGATGTTATGTCGATCATAAAAGATAATACGTTCAGGCTTGGGTGCAGGTTGTCCGAACTCCAAAAGACCATCGATTTTCATGACAGTATCATTGAAGAGATCAGTTACGATAAACATTCTCTGAGACTGTATATAAAGATCGGTCTGTGCAACTGGCGGCAAAGGGGCTATGATGAAAGCACCGATAATGAGACCGAGACCATCTATCTGAGGTTTGAAGGTGCTCTCTATATGGGCGAAAACAGGGTATTCAATGATGACGACTGCGACGGCGGTATCTATTACGCGAGAATGAATGACGAAAACGAGATAGAGTTTGTGGCGGAGGATAAAGAGACTGCTGTTAAGTCATATATAATTTCCGCATCAAAAGCCTACATAGATCTCACAAGACCGGTTATGGCGGATAAATACAACGGTGTCATTGCCGAATCGGAAAACTATCTCGTAGTCCGTGAATATGAGATGTGCTATCTGTATTTTAAACACGGAAAGTACCGCAGAGTGATAATTGGCGACATCTACGGTGATGCCGACACTGCAATTATCGACAGGAACGAGCGATTTGTTTTGATGACAGGCTTCGATACGATAGTGTATTATCTGAAAGAACCTTTTGAAGATTACTCACCCGCTAAATCAAGCGAGCAATGGAAAATGCTCGAATTGTCGGGCGACGGTGATTTCTGCGAGAAGCTTATACAGATCTCCGATGATCGGTTCATTGCAAGGTATGAGAACGGATACGAAGAAACGATCATATAACAAATAATAACGGCAGGGAGCGCGAACTTCCTGCCGTTGTGTTATTTATATAGATAATGATGAGCCGCTCAAACCTGCCCTGATCGATCTACAGATTTTTAGCATAGTCTATCCTATGCCCGATACTGCCTGCCATATCTTTCAGCTTTTCCAGCGTTTGGATATCTGTGAGAAATACCACATAGCTGTCGCTGTCAATATCAATCCAATAAAGCGCTGACTTCGATCATACAGGGCAGAATGCTCGACGTATCC
>NZ_CAMHRZ010000109.1 GCF_946187255.1 uncultured Ruminococcus sp. | reverse complement strand
AAGCCGATAATTGCGCTGTTCCTAGAAGTATTATCAGTAGTATCTGAAAAACAGCTTAGTGGGGACGATGAAAAGTATCGGCGTTGTGAAGACTGCGAGGGAAAGCGCCGCAGTTTTCTTCTGTATATCCGTCAGGTCGGTCTTATTGAATGCGAAGCGCTTATCCAGCTTGTATATCACAAAGCTGGCAAACACCATGCATACGAGGGCTATACAAAGCGCCGCTATATGCGACCAGGGATCGTACATCAGTGCCGAGTCGATATTGTGGAAACCTGCCGCCGACAGTGCAGCGTCTATCCCTATCATTGCCAGCGCACCCGCGATATCTCCGAGAAATCCGAATATCACAACGCGGATTATGCTCTTTTTCCACACCGTTTTCTTTGGTGTCACGCCGAGATGCCGAAGAGTCAGCAGCAGTACCAGCGTATCTATCCCGAAATTCAGCGCCGCTGCGGGGAATACCAGCCAGGGAATAAATACCAGCAGCCAGATCGGGAATATCAGATTGTAAAGTTTTGTTTCTCTTTTCATAGCTGTTGCCTTTTACTTATATTATACGTTTTGTCTGCCGTCTTTTTATGGTGTCATTCTGCACAAAGTCTCTGTCTTATTTTTGTCCGCTTTTACTCCATGTTCTTTTCGTATTCTTCCGCCGCCTGTCTAACTTTTTCAAGGTGGAAGGAGGAATACACGCATCTGTTGCCCGCAGTCAGCAGGCGGTAGTGCTGGGAGATGTAGTTCTGCTGTATCTTCCACTTGTCCGTTTCCTCTATCTGCTTCCACCATACTTTCCCGCCGTGTGTCTGGCGGAAGTTCACAGTGGTGTCATCGAAGGCAAGGGCTTTTACAAGGTCGCTCATCTCGCCGCCGAAGGCGTTTTGCAGCACACTGCTGTCCGAGAATATCTCCGCCAGCGCCGCTGCGCCGGTCCATCCCAGCTGGGAACGTTCTTTTTCTATCTCCACCAGCGTTTTCTTCGATATACCCAGGCAGTACGCCATTTTGTCTTGGTTCAGCCCGAACTCGGTGCGCACCAGTTTAAGGTTCTTGCTCATCATGCCAATGAACTCGTCACGGTTCATCTCACCACCTCCCTATGGTGTCAAATTTCTCTCTTGGTGTAATTTTACACTATATGATCTGTTTTGTCAACACTTATGTAAAATTTTCTCCAAACTTTCACAAAACTCCGTTATCCTCATACGGGCTGCGGCGATACACAGCAGGAGCGGGGATATACATAAAAAGACCGCCGCCGCCCCATACGGGACAGCAGCGGTCTATGTTTATATGCTGTGATTTACCGTCAGCGTGTTGTGATGCCCGCAACAAATTCGCTGAGGTAGCCGTTCATCTGTGCTTCGAGGTCGCCTCTCTCAGCACCGTTCATCATCTCGTTGATAGCGGCGAGATCGAGAGTGCCCTTGCTGTATACATAGAAATCATAGTAGGTCTCATCGTCAAACTTAACGATATATTCGGCAGTAAGGGTGCCCATGTCGTTCCACAGTCTGCCCTTTGCGGCAAGTCCGTTGACCTCGCAGTCATAGGGCTGATCCTTTGCCTTGTTTTCGATAAACTTCTCGAAAACATCACTGCGTTCCTTGCCGCCGTCGGATATCTCTATCTCGTTGCCGTCAGCAGTGAACTCGGAATAAGCGCGTACAGATCTGTTCCTTGTCCTGAACTTGATATCGGTCTTTGTGCCGCCGATCTCTGCGGATGCGGGGATCTTCAGCAGTCCGTCAAGAGTCAGCAGACTGCCGTCGCTGTCATAAAGACCATTTTCTTCCAGCACCTCGACTTTCAAGGACTTCTGTATAGTTTCGAGCAGCAGCTGATACTGATCCTCGGGCATATTCTCGTTCATGCAGGAAGGGTTGACATCAACTCTCACCTTGCCGTCCATATAATCAACTGTATAGAAGTTCATCGGGCAGTCCTGTGATCTCGAATGACCTGTGATATAGCCTGTATACTCGGTGTTGGGGATTTCCTCGTTCTGCTTTATGAACCAGTCAAGACCGCTGGTGGAATCAACAAGCAGGCATACCCTTACGGTGCAGTAGGAATTGCTGCCGTCCTCAGCCACGAATTCATACTTGTACTCTTTGGTGGTATCAAAGCCGTCTTCGGTATTTTTTGTCTCGCTCCAGCCCTCAAACTTGGGCAGATCGAGACTGCACTTTATACCGAGAGTCGAGTTTGTGAGCTCGTAGGACTCCACCTCCGGCTCAGGCTCTGCGGGTTCTGTCTCAACAGGCTGAGTTTCAGTCTCGGCAGGCTGGGTCTCTGTAGTATCGGGAGTATCGGCGGCGGTGGTGGTAGTAGCCGAATTGTCGTCCTTTGCTCCCTGTGAAGCATCTCCCGAACCGCTTTCACCGCAGGAAACCATTCCAAGACACATTACCAGTGCCAGTGTAAGTGCTGCAAATTTTTTCATCCGTATCTCTCCTTTATATCCCGTAATCATACCGTGAGCATAAATCTCCTCATACATTATAGCATATTATATAGCTCATGTCCAGCAATATATATCAATTTTTTGCGGCAAATATCAGTTTTTTTACCTGCGGGGCGGAATAAGGGCGCAGATACGCTGTTTTTACTGTTAACAATATTTTCAAAAAACACGCGGAAGGGGCAAAAACAGGCTTGACAATCGGGGGAATGTTTGTTATGATATAGTGTATAGATGTATGGTAAAGTGTAATTTTTTGTATTCATATACACATAAGAAAGGAAATTGATGACGAATGGACGTTCCCGAACGAGGGTACATCGGCGCGGCGGCGCTTATTGTCTGCGGACTGCTGACGGCATTTTTTTATGCCTGTGAGTGCGCGGCTGTGGAAATGAGCGACTCGCGCCTTAAAAAGCTGGCTGAGAGCAACAAACGCGCCGCAGCACTGCAAAAGCTGATGGAAAAGACGGGCAGGTTCCTGGAACTGAACCTGACTGCAAGAACAGCCATGATAGCATTGCAGACCGCCTGCGCGTTCATGTGGTTCTTCCGACCGCTGAAAAACACATTTTCTCAGCTTTTCGGGGGAGCAGAGCCTGCGGCGGGGATATGCTCCGCAGCGGTGATACTGACGGTGCTGGTGCTTTGGGTGAACATAATATGCATGGGTGTGCCGAAAAAGCTGTGTACCACAGGCAGGGTCGGAGAAAAATTCGTGCTGAGGACGGCAGGGATATACCGCTGCTGGCTGGCTGTGTTCAGACCCATCGAGACAGTCTGCGGCGGCATCACAAGGGTGCTGCTGAGACTTTGCGGCGTTAAGGATATCCATGCGGGCGAAGCCGTCACAGAGGAAGAGATACTGATGATGGTGGACGCTGTCAATGAAACGGGTGCCATCGAGGAAAGTCAGGCGGAGATGATAAGCAACATCTTCGAGTTCGATGATATCGAAGTCGGTGAGGTCATGACCCACCGCACAGAGGTGGCTGCGATAGAGGAGAGCGCACCTGTCCGGGAAGCCGTTGAGCTGGCGATAGAGAGCGGATTTTCCAGGATACCCGTATATAAGGAGAGTATCGACGATATACAGGGCATACTATATGCCAAAGATCTGCTGACACTGGTATTCCACGAAAGTGCGGAAGATATGACAGCGGCGGACTTTATGCGCGATGTGGTGTTCGTCCCCGAGAGCCAGAAGTGCGGAGAACTTTTCAAAGAGCTCACCGCCCAGAAGATACAGATGGCTGTGGCGGTGGACGAATACGGCGGCACTGCTGGTGTGGTCACTCTGGAAGATCTTATCGAGACCATCGTCGGGAATATAGTTGATGAATTCGACGACGAGAAGGAAGAGATCACCAAAGTGTCGGAGGGCGTTTTCGAGATAGAGGGCAATGCGGATTACGAGGACGTAATGGAAGCTCTCGGCAAGGAGCCCGACGAGGATTCACCCTTTGAAACCATAGGCGCTATGGTCATCGAGCTGCTGGGTCATATCCCCGACGACGGCGAACGCCCTACAGTACAGTGGGAAAACGTCAAATTCAGTGTCATCAAGGCAGAGGACAGGAAGATAGGTAAGATTCGTGCGGAGCTTTGCAGGTAGCAGAGCATTATAGGGAGTGGTTTCTTTTGGGTAAGAGGATCGCAGCAGTCCTTGCGTGTCCGGCGCTGCTTCTCGCGGCAGCAGGAGGGGGCTATTATGCCTACACTGCGCTGAAGGATGCCCCCGCTGTGGTATCGGGGACTGAGGAAGGCATGGTCGTTACCCGCAAAAGCAAGGTCTCGGTGCCCGGCGGTGTGGGCGACGTGGTGGTAGAGGAAACAGTCTCCTCAAAGACTGAGGAGGAAGACCTTGCGATAAGCGACGAGGAAGCAGCTAAGGTCGAGCTGCCCTTCGCAGTGGGATATTTCGCTGACCGCCTTACAGAGGACGAAGCGACGGTGTGCCGACAGTTATACAAAGGCATGACCGAACGCGAGGATATTATTTATATCAAGAAAAATGTCATAAGCTCGGACGATATATGTCAGCTGATAGTAATGTGCGTGACAGGTGCGCCCGAGATAGATTATATAGAATCGAGCTATTCGGTGCAGGTGGATGCCAACGGCTGTGCTTCGGCGGTGTATATGAGCTATACCCGAAACGAGGAAGACCAGCAGGTGCGCCGCAAACTGACCGAACAGGCAGTGGACCGTATATGTATGGAAGTAACGTCCGACTGGACGGATTTCCGCAAATACAAGCTGGTGCATGACGCCATCGTAAACGGCTGTACCTACTATGAATCAGGGGACGACTGCTATACTGCCTACGGCTGTCTTGTGGGCGGCAATGCTGTCTGTGAGGGCTATTCAAAGGCACTGATGATGCTTTGCGACAAGGTGGGCATACCATGCCTGCCCGTCATAGGACAGGGACTGAACGATGACGGTTCGTCACAGGGGCATATATGGAACAAGGTGATGCTGGACGGAGAATGGTACGCGGCGGATATCACCTGGGATGACCCGCTGTTCGAGAGTGCGGATAATTATCTGAGGTATGATTATTTCTCCGTCACGGACGAGGAGATGGGCAGGAACCATATCCCCGACGGCAACAAGTATATCAGCGAGCCCGAATGTACAGCCACAGAGCTGGACTATTACAGGTACTGCGGCTACTATGCGGAGACTTCCGATGATGCGGGTGCAGCCTTCGGCAATGCTGTTGAGGATGCAATGAACAACGGCGAGATATACGCGAGGATAAAGTGCGGCGACAGGAAATGCTTCGATGAGACACTTGACTGGGTGTTCGGTGACGGTACGGGAAACAGCGACCTGTTCGATATGATAAGGTCAGGCATCGCGGAAAATCCCGATGCAGGCTATGAGGACACGGGCTATTCGGTGATAAACAACGCGGTGACGTATAATATTTCCATAAGGCTGAAAAACGGGTGATCTGCGCCCATAATAACCGATGTCGTACTGTGAAAGTGAAAAGTTAGTGAACATGGTTGAAATTTGCAGAGAAATGTGTTATAATAGAATGTAATTGGATTTAAGTTCCGCTACGCGGGGTAAGATGAAAGGAATGTTGAAAAATGAGTTCTGTTTCCACAAGCAGAAAATCGAACGCGGGAAAGAACGTACTGGTGTTCTTCATCGTGTTCATAATATTGGAGATGCTGATAATCTTCGGTATCGGCAAAGTCTTCAAGAATAAGGACGTTACACCGAGCATAATGGGATACAGCCTGTTCATGACAAAGGAGGACCTGGTGCAGAACGGCAAGTACGGTCCTGTGGTGGCTGTGCCGAAGAACGTGCTGGTCATCGCATCGGACGGTCTGCCCGACCCGAAGAGCAAGATCGGCTGCGCGATACTCTGTGAGGAAGTTGACGACGTAGGCGCAGGCGTGTTCTGGCTGGCGGATATAACCTCAGAGGAAGGCAAGAACGGTGTGGATTATACCGTGACCAACGGCACACAGGGATACAAGGTGCAGAGCAGTAATATAGTCGGCGTTTGTGCAAGCTATTTCGTCACCGCAGGTAAAGTCATCAGTTTCGTTACACAGAAGTTCGGCATGATATGCTGTGCGGTGGTACCGCTTTTCCTGCTGGTGCTGATAGAGCTCATCATTGCGATCTCGACCCACTCGAACGACGATGAGGACGAGGAAGAAGATGAGGACGAGGAAGAGACCGAGAAGAACGTGGAGCTTGACGACTTCCTGTTCGGCGGACAGAGCGAGGGCGAGCAGATAGCAAAGCGCAGAAAGAAGAAGGCTGTTCCTCAGTTTGACGACGAGGACGGCAATGACGATCCCGAGAGCGCATTCACAAGACCCATCAAGAAGCCCGCAGCAGCTACCGCTGAATTCAAGGCACTCCAAAAGAAGTCAGCTGCGGAAGACGATATCGAAGATCTGAGGTTCACACCCAAGAAGAAGTCCGCTCCCATCGAAGAGGATATCTCCGTTGCGGACAATACACCTAAGGGCGGTCTTACTCTTAAAGAAGACGAGAAGATGAACGAGTATTACGAAAAGGCTTCTCAGCTGGTGGACGGCACCGCCGAAACAGCATCTGCCGCTGTGACCGCAGATAATACAGTTCCCGAAGCAGCAGACAAGCGTCAGGGCGCAGGACAGAGACCCCGCAGAAGAAGACCCGCAGGCGCAAAAAGAGCGAATGTATCCTCCGATGCATCGCTGGAAGACCTGATGAAGCTGATGGAACAGGAGCAGAACAAGCTCAAGAACCAGATGAAGTAAAAAACTTACAATATCCGAGAGTACACCGTACTTTCGGATATTTTTATACAATGTTGACTTATAGTACTATTTTCTCGGGGGATAAATCGGCAGACAGAGTATTGCAAAACGGCGTAAAATGTGTTATACTGTGTTGTGTTGGGAAATAACGGGTATACGCATTAGGGAATTATATCAATATTTGAAAAAGGAGAAGGATAATGAACGGTGGTATTTCAAAAAAAGTCATTGCAGGATTTGTGGCAATGGGCGTTGTCATCATCGGTCTCATCATTGCACTGGTGCTGACCAATACAGGCAGTAACAGCAAGGGTGACAAGGATACCGCAGGCGCAAGATCAAGCGGGAAAAGCACTTCCTCTGCTGCCGATGACAGCGAGGAGGAGGAAGAAGAAGCATCCGACAGCGAAGACGAGGACTCCGAAGAGGAGGATAGCTCGGAAGATGAAGAGGACGAGGACAGCGAGGATGACGTAAAGAAAGAGGGCTATGTGTTCACATGGTCTGCTTCGGGTGACGGCTGGCAGGACGGCGACAAGCAGATGAACAGCATGAATATGGGCGTTACCAACTACACCGATACCGCCATAAGCGGCTGGACCCTTGAACTGGAAGTAGCCGATCTCAAAAGCTGTGACGGCTGGGAAGGCACCTACAAGGTGGACGGCAACAAGCTGACCATCACCAATGCGGATTACAACGGCGATATCGCTAAGGGCGCGTCTGTTACACTGGGATGCAATATCGGCACGGGCAGTGGGCTGGAGATAAAGTCTGCCAAGCTGAACGGCACCGAGTGTACTCTCAAAAAGGGCAAGGTGAGCCAGAACAATAATAACAATAACGACAATAACAACGATAACAAGAAGAAGGAGACCGATGTCAAGAAGCTGCTGGCACGCTCCGATAAAGCCGAACAGGGCGATGACTGGCTGCACACCGACGGCAACAAGATACTCGACAAGGACGGCAAACAGATATGGCTGACGGGCGTTAACTGGTTCGGCTACAACACGGGCACGAACACCTTTGACGGTCTGTGGAACAGCGAATTCGAGCCGACAATAAAAGCCATTGCCGATCACGGCTTCAATCTGATAAGAGTGCCCATGTCCGCTGAACTGATAAACCAGTGGGCTGACGGCGAATATCCTCAGGCAAACTACAACAACGCCTACAATGAGGAACTCAACGCCATGAACTCGCTGGAAATATTTGACTATTTCCTGAAACTGGCGGAAGAGAACGGCATGAAGGTAATGCCCGACATACACTCGGCAAACACCGATGCTGCGGGACATAACGCTAATCTGTGGTACACCGATAAGGTAAGCGCGAAGGAGTACTACGCCGCACTGGAATGGATGGCTGACCGCTACAAGGACAACGATACCATCATAGCCTTCGACCTGAAGAACGAACCTCACGGCAAGCCCAACGAGGGCGACCAGGCTGCTATATGGAACGACAGCAAGGCTGACAACAACTGGAAGTACGTTGCGGAGACTGCGGCTAAAAAGGTGCTGGCAAAGAATCCGAATGTGCTGATAATGGTGGAGGGTACCGAGATATACCCCAAGAACATCAAGAAGAATTCCGACTACAAATCTCAGGATAACGATGATTACTACTTCAACTGGTGGGGCGGCAACCTGCGCGGCGTAAAGGATTATCCCATCGATCTGGGCGACCATCAGGACAAGCTGGTATACTCCCCTCACGACTACGGTCCGAC
This sequence comes from uncultured Ruminococcus sp., assembly GCF_946187255.1. Lineage (GTDB taxonomy): Bacteria > Bacillota > Clostridia > Oscillospirales > Ruminococcaceae > Hominimerdicola. The sequence goes on along the minus strand of NZ_CAMHRZ010000109.1, from coordinate 1,697 downwards.
AGTATTCGAGCAGCCCTGGTTCGAGGGTGACTACGATTTCAAGAGCCTTACCAAAGACTGCTGGCAGGACAACTGGCTCTATATCCACAAGGACAAGACTGCTCCTCTGCTGATAGGCGAATGGGGCGGCTTCATGACTGAGCCTAACATTACCTGGATGACCTATATGCGTCAGCTTATCAAGGAGAATCACCTGAACCACACCTTCTGGTGCTTCAACGCAAATTCGGGCGATACGGGCGGACTTGTACTGGACGATTTCAAGACATGGGACGACGATAAGTACGAATTTGTCAAGGAAGTGCTCTGGCAGGAGGACGGCAAATTTGTGGGACTCGACCACAAGATAGCCCTGGGCGAGAACGGCATAACGCTTTCAAAGGCTAAGGGTCTGAAATAAGATGATAATGGCGGTCTGCATCTCATGGTGCGGACTGCTTTTTTCTGCGGTGAAAAGTCAGCTGCGGCAAATTAGCTTTTTTGTATCTTTACTTTTGGTAAGGAATGTGGTATAATATTTGAATAATGGCTTTAGGATGACTGTTCTCTGAAAAAGAGGCATTTGTAAGGAAAGGAAATGACATACAGCATGGAAAATACCGGCAAGAAAGATATTTTCGACCGAATAATGGGATGGGGCTTTTTAAAGACCTTTGAACCCTTTTACCAAAAAAACAAGGAGGTCCTGCTGTACCTGTTCTTCGGCGGACTGACAACGGTCGTGGGATTGTTTTTCTTTATCCTGCCCATCAAGCTGCTTGACCTTGAAGACATGACCATAGGCAGCCGCACCATAGACATGAACACGCAGGCTGCGAATACCATCTCATGGATATGCGCGGTAACATTTGCATATATCACCAACCGTATGTGGGTATTTGAGAACAAGGCACACACTGCGGGCGGTATAACAAGGGAGTGTGCATCCTTCTACGGCGGCAGGCTGTTCACGCTGGTGGTGGAAAATCTTCTGCTGAACCTTTGTGTTACGGCGATAAACATGAATGCTATCCTTGCGAAGATACTGGTATCCATAGTTACGATAATACTGAACTATGTGATAAGCAAGCTGTTCGTGTTCAAAAAGCAGAAATGACATATCAGTCGTGTACTGATATTTTCGGCAGATGTGGCGAAGGGGTAACGCGGTCGCGGGTGCGTGGTCGGTGATATACGGCGGGGTATCTGCGGCGATCTCGCGGGTTCGATTCCCGCCATCTGCCTTTATTTATGAGATAGATTATTGCGAGGTATTATATGAGGATAATAGTCACCGATGATGATAAACTGGTCGCTTTGTCGCTTAAAACGATACTTGAAAGCACAGGACGGATAACCGTTGAAGCAATGGCTTCCTGCGGGGAGGACGCTGTGGCGCTTTATGATGAGCTTCGTCCCGATGTTATGCTTATGGATATCCGCATGGAGGGCATGACAGGGCTTGAAGCGGGCGAGAAGATACTCGCGGCGCACCCCGATGCAAAACTGCTGTACCTCACCACATTCAACGATGATGAGTACATAGTAAAAGCGCTGAGTATGGGCGCAAAGGGGTATATGCTGAAACAGGATTTCGAGGGCATCGCACCCGCACTGGAAGCCGTTGCGGGCGGACAGAGCGTTTTCGGTGAAAAGGTGGTCAGCCGCCTGCCCGAACTTATGTCACACAAAGAGGAATTTGACTTTGCGGCACACGG
>NZ_CAMHRZ010000108.1 GCF_946187255.1 uncultured Ruminococcus sp. | reverse complement strand
GTTGCGCCCCAGAAGCCCGTATATCTTGCCTTTTTCGATACTCAGCGAAACGCCGTCAAGGACGTGCTTTTTCTTATTTCTTTTTGTCAGTGTCTTTATCTCTATCTTACTCATCAGTCCTCATCTCCTTTCAGCATACGAATGATATCTTCACGGGTAAGTCCCAGCCGCTCCGCTTCGTTCAGCAGGGGAGCTACAAAGTCATCATAAAATTTGACACGTCTGTCATCTCTGACATTCCGGTTTGCATTTTCTGTCACGAACATACCCATACCTCTCTTTTTGTATACCAGTCCTTTGTCCACAAGAATATTGACACCTTTACGAACAGTAGCGGGGTTGATCTTCAGACTGTGGGAAAGCTCTGTGGTGCTGGGGATCTGTTCTCCTTCGCTCAACTGACCCGTGACTATCTTGTTTTCAAGCCACTGGGCTATCTGAATGAACAGGGGTTCGGTATCGTTGAAATTCGGATAATTTACACCCATTTGCTATTATTCTCCTTTCTTTTATTCTCCAAAAGTTGTCTTCCTGTTTTATGAATAGCTATTCAAAAGCACTCACCTTAGTTGGTTAGTTACTTATGTAACTAACCATACCACATAACCATCCGGTTGTCAATAGGGTCATGATATTTTTAGTGAAGATACACAGTCTGAATTTGTTACAATTAGCGAAACTCAACAGTAAGGTTAGATAAATATCTATTTGCAATAAATATCTCATTTTTGGCAGGGGAGAGGTCATCGGTATACTCGTTCTGCGTATTACTGTAAATGACTATGCCGAAAATACTTACTATTAAGAGTTTGGGCTTGCTTTTTAATGCGTAATGTGCTATAATCTATCATAGCTTTAAAGAAAGGCGGCAGAAAATATGTCTGAAAAGGATAGTGCAAAAAAACGTATAGATGAACTGGTAGAACTGCTGAATTACCATTCCAGGCTCTACTATGTCGAGAACAGGAACGAGATATCCGACTATGAATACGATATGCTCCAGAATGAGCTGAAAAAACTGGAGACTGATAACCCTGAGTATATCCGCGCGGACAGCCCCACACAGCGCGTGGGCGGCGAAGCGGTATCGGGCTTTGAAAAGGTCACTCATAAGGTACAGATGGGCTCCCTGAAGGACGTATTTTCCTTTGAGGAGGTCAGAGATTTCGTTGATAAAGTCCGCGAGACGGTTAGCGAGCCTGCCTTTGTGGTGGAGCCTAAGATCGACGGGCTTTCCGTGTCGCTGGAATATCATGACGGTCAGCTGACGGTGGGTTCCACACGCGGTGACGGCTTTGTGGGCGAGAACGTGACCGAAAACCTGAAAACAGTCCGTTCTATACCCGTTTCAATTGACGATACCCTGCCGATGATAGAGGTCCGCGGCGAGGTTTATATGCCAAAGGGAGTTTTCCTAGATCTTGTAAAGGAGCAGGAGGACAACGATGAACAGCCCTTCAAGAACCCTCGAAATGCGGCAGCAGGCTCACTCAGGCAGAAGGATCCCAAGATAGCCGCAAAGCGCAAGCTGGATATCTTTGTGTTCAATGTTCAGCAGATAGAGGGCAGAGAGCTCACCTCTCACAAGCAGTCACTGGATCAGCTGAAAGAGCTGGGATTTAAAACAGTTCCCGATTACCGCAGAGTGACTACCGCAGAAGAAGTTATCGCCCGCATTGAGGAGATAGGTACCAGCCGTTTCGATCTGCCTTATGATATCGACGGTGTTGTTATAAAAGTTGATGATTTCCGTCAGCGTGAACTTTTGGGTGCCACCGCAAAGGTGCCCAAGTGGGCAGTGGCGTATAAATTTCCGCCGGAAGAAAAAAGCACCAAACTGCTGGACATTGAACTTAATGTGGGCAGAACGGGCGTTGTTACACCCGTTGCAGTGTTTGAGCCCGTATTCCTTGCAGGTACGCAGGTTTCCCGTGCGACACTTCACAATCAGGATTTCATCGAAGAAAAGAATATCGACATCGGAGATATCATCAAGGTGCGCAAGGCGGGAGATATTATCCCCGAAGTGCTGGGTGCTGTGGAAAAGAATACCGAAGGCTTTTTCAGGCTGCCCGATGTCTGTCCCGTGTGCGGTACTGCGCTGATAAGATCCGATGAGGAAGCTGCGGTGCGCTGTCCCAACGTTGAATGTCCCGCGCAGATATTCCGCAGTATAGTGCATTTCGCATCAAAGGGTGCTATGGATATCGACGGTCTGGGTCCGCAGATAGTCCGTGCGCTGCTGGACGGCGAGCTGATAACCTCGGTGGCAGATCTTTACAATATCACCGAAGAAAAGCTGGTGGCTCTTGAGAACTTTAAGGAGAAGTCAGCCCGCAATCTGGTGAATGCCATAGAGAAGTCAAAGTCGAATACCCTTGACAAGCTGATATTCGGACTTGGTATAAGGAACATCGGTCAGGCATCCGCAAAGCTGCTTTGTGCGAAGTTCGGCGGACTCGACGAGATAATGAACGCTTCCACCGATGAGATCGCGGAGATAGAGGGCTTCGGTGAGATAATGGCAAAGAGCGTTTACGACGCTTTCCACGAGGAGCACATGATATCGCTGATACAGCGCCTCAAAGAGTGCGGTGTCAATACCGCCTATGAAAAGGTACAGCAGGACGACAGGTTCGAGGGAAAGACCTTTGTGCTGACTGGTACTCTGCCTACGCTTAAAAGGAACGAAGCTAAGGAACTCATCGAGAAGTTCGGCGGTAAGGCGAGCGGCTCTGTGTCCAAGAAAACGGACTATGTGCTTGCAGGCGAGGAAGCGGGCAGCAAGCTGACAAAGGCACAGCAGCTGGGTATAAAGATCATCTCCGAAGAAGAATTTATGGAGATGATAAAGTAAGGGAGTTTTTTGATGTATAAACTTTTAAAGCAAGAGGGTGCTGCCCGTCGCGGCGAGTTCTCCACCGTACACGGAACGATACAGACACCTGTTTTCATGAACGTGGGTACTTCTGCGGCGATAAAGGGCGGAGTTTCCTCCATCGATCTTAAAAACGAGCTGAAAACGCAGGTGGAGCTGTGCAATACCTACCATCTGCACGTTCGTCCCGGTGATGATGTGATATACAAGATGGGCGGACTGCACAAGTTCATGAACTGGGACAAGCCCATACTCACCGACAGCGGCGGATTTCAGGTGTTCTCGCTGGCAAAGCTGCGCCGCATCAAGGAGGAGGGCGTATACTTCAACTGCCATATCGACGGACACAAGATATTCATGGGACCTGAGGAGAGTATGCAGATACAGTCACATCTGGCATCTACCATCGCAATGGCTTTCGATGAATGTGTGGAAAATCCTGCGGAGTACAATTACTCAAAGCGTTCCTGCGAGCGTACCACACGCTGGCTGAAAAGGTGCATAGCCGAGATGAAGAGACTCAATTCGCTGGAGGAGACCATCAACCGCGATCAGCTGCTTTTTGGCATAAATCAGGGATGTACCTACGACGATCTGCGTATCGAGCACATGAAGGTCATCCGTGAGCTGGATTATTGTGCGGGCTTTGCCATCGGCGGTCTGGCGGTGGGTGAGCCTACGGATATCATGTACCATGTTATCGAGCAGGTGGAGCCCTATATGCCTGTGGACAAGCCGCGTTATCTCATGGGTGTGGGCACGCCGTCGAATATCATCGAAGCGGTATATCGCGGCATAGATTTCTTCGACTGTGTAATGCCCAGCAGAAACGCCCGTCACGGCACCATGTTCACCTGGAACGGTATAATACATATCGCCAACAAGCGCTTTGAAACGGACGACCGTCCCGTTGACCCCCTGTGTGACTGTCCCTGCTGCCGCAATTTCAGCAGAGCGTATGTAAGGCATCTTTTCAAAGCCGATGAACAGCTGGGCGGCAGGCTGGCTGTAATGCATAATCTGTATTTCTACAATACCCTTACCGAACGTATACGCGAAGCTCTGGACGAAGGTCGTTTCGGCGCGTTCAGGGCGGAGTATTCCGCAAAACTGGCACAGAAGCTGCCCGATGAAGCATAGAACATTTTTATCCCGTCTGATTATTTGCAGGCGGGATGCTTTTTTAGATCCAAAAATTTTTCAGCAAATTGTCACTCTCGATAGTTGACATAACGGTTACAATGGAGTATAATATGATAGGATAATTGTAACATTTTCAGACTAGAGGGAGTGATCCGATGAGAACTTCAGTGCGTTACGCAAGCGGCGCAGCAGCGCTAATGATAAGCGTATTTGCTGTTTATTCAATGGCTGCATCCGCTGCGAACTCAGGTAACGAAGCGGTAACAAAGATTACAGGTAAGGATGTTTCCGCCTATACCGCAGCACAGCTGAATGCCGATATGGGCATAGGTGTTTGGGCGGGAGACAGCTTCGATAAGACTCAGGCAGCCGCTTTGAAGAAAAGGGGAGTAAGCACCGTCAGGGTCGAGGGCGACTGGACGGGACATATATCAACAGACGGAAAGTACACTGTTGATGCGGACTGGCTGACGGGCATCAAAAAGACAGTTGACGCAGCGGTCTCGCAGGATATGTACACTGTGCTCAGCTTTGACAGTGATGAAAAGAACGCCGCTGAACAGAAAGCAGTCTGGCAGCAGCTGACTGAGAGCTTTAGCGAGTATGACAGAAAGCTGATATTTGCGGGCGATTTTGTTGACATGAAAGCGAATGTCTCTTCCGAAAGCATGACCGAAAGCAAGACGGACAGCAAAACAGAAAGCGGCGCTGACGCCGACAGTTCGGGATCGGGTACTAAGGAAACCACAGCACCTAAGTCCGTAGTGAAGACCATAAGGGCTGCAAAGGGCGGCGCAAAGAGAGTGCTTCTGATCGACGAAACCGACTGGTACTCTGTGGAAACGGACGTGAATATGATGGTGGCTGTCAGCTCGGCGGGATTTGCTGTAAAGGGCGACAAGTTCACCGATGAGGACGCTGACAAGCTGGAGCTCCAATTCGGCAGACTGGAATTTTCGTGGCTCGACTCGGGTGTGCCTGTGGTCATAGATAATGCGGCGGTGAGCAGTTTTGTCAAGAATGAAGAGAATGTAAAATGGGCTGAATGCTTTGCAAAGGGCGCAAAACAGCTGGGCGTGCCTGCAGTTTTCGGTAAACTGGGCAGCAAGGATGATAAGGCTACCTCCGCGCTGCTGGATACATATTCGCAGGGCACTACAACGGGTACCGTGATTGTCACCGAAGAAGCCGAAAAGGGCACCAAGATCGCTGACAGCGGCACTATCGTCATGAAAGCTGGTACTGACGGCAGTTATACCGCAAGCATCTCCATCAGCGGACTGCTGGGAGATATCGATGTATCAAAGGTGAAAGCCATAAGGCTCACGGGTGCTGACGGTTTTCACATCGGCAAGGAGAAGGGAAGCGACAAGGTAAAACAGCTGATCTATCCCGATAAGGTAAAAGGCGATACAGTAGTGATCACCTCTTCTGCTGCAAGTGGTACAAGGAAGATATACTACGAGATACTCACGGCGGATGATTCGCTGAAGCCTTATACCAAATATCTCCAGTTCACTCCGCAGGACGGCAGCAGAAAATGCTATGCGCGTGCAGTGATGATGGTGAAGCGCGAAGAAGCCGAGAGTGCCAGTGAAGTAAAGTTCACCTTTGAGGTTTACGGACAGAAGGCTGAGATTGTCTCGGAGAAATACTATGATGCTGTTTCGGTGCAGGGAGATACCATAAAGCCCGATGGCGGGTATGTGTTCGTGGCTGCGGTCATTTCGGGAGTTCCCGATGATGCCGCAAAGACACTGTCGATAAGAGATATCGAGCTGATAAGTGCCGAGGATGACGGAGAAGCGGAAGGAGGTCAGCAGTGAAAAAGTTAAATATGATCATTGCGGGCGTTGCTGCCGTAACAGCTCTGTGCAGCTGTGGAAAGATCATCGACAGAGATGAGAATATGGCTAACGAAAGAATGAACCGCAAGTCAATGAGAGAATCTGCGCAGGTTTCCACAACGGCTTCGGAGGTGACCAATGCAGAGGGCATAATGGGCGATATCACCGCTGCTGATAACGATGTGACGACCTCCGCTTCGACCACTTCGGGTAAGAAAACAACGACTACCACAAATTCATCGGTGCTGGCGGATGAGAACGATGTAATAGTGTTCACTTTTCCCCCCGAAGAGACCAAGACGACCCGCACTACAACTACTTCCAAGCCCCCTGAGACCACAACTACGAGGGCAACCACCGCCGCAGACACCACGACAACGGTCAAGACGACAACGACCACTGCCGCAACCCAGAACAAGCCCTCTAAATCAACTACAAAGGCTTCCGAAAAGCAGACGACTTCCAAGACAGTTACCTCTGCCAAGAGCGAGTTCACCGATATTTTCAGTGAGACCAAAAAGACCTCCAAACCCGCAGAGACTTCCGCAAAGACCGTGACCGAGAATGGAAAGACAACCGAAACGGGAGGCGGAAAAACTACAGAAAAAGGAAAGACCACCGAAAGCGGCAAGGGCGGTCAGGAGGGAACAGGCAAGCAGACCGAAAAGCCTGCCGATACCGAGAAGACATCCAAGCAGACCGAACCGCCCGAGAGCGTGACGGAGAAGCCAGATGTTTCCACATCCGCGAGCGAAAAGAAAAAGCCCGAAACGGGTAAAAAGCTGAAAAGCGAAAAAGCAGCGCCTTACAACGACCTCAACTGGGGCTCGTTCGTGGCTGTGAAGTAAATAAGTACATTTTATCGGACACCGACTAACTCAGCGGTGTCCGATTTTTATTTAGGTGAGGTGAAAATGTAAAAAATAAATTAAATATCTTTCTGCCCCTTGAAAACGCAGAGGTAAAGTGCTATAATAAAGTTAGCTTAATAAAACTTAGTTAGAATAAAATAACATCAGCATACCGCAGGGGCTGTCTGCATAGAATTTTATAGTAAAATAATGATTTTGTCGGTTTGCGAGCTGCGCGATTTCCGCTTTTTTGCTATACAAAGGGCAGTCTTAGATAAGGAAGGATAATGAATGACACTTAAAGAATTGCAGATCGGAAAGTCTGCCGTTGTGACGGCTGTGGGCGGCGAAGGTGCGCTGAGACAGCATTTTCTTGATATGGGCGTGATACCCGGTGCAAAGGTAAAAGTGGTAAAGTACGCACCGCTGGGCGACCCGATGGAACTTCTGATACACGGCTATTCTCTCAGTCTCCGTCTGGCGGACGCGGCAGAGATAACGGTGACGGAGTTTTCATCACAAAACAGTGAGGAACAGGAAAAGCCCCGCAAAAAGAAGCGTGAACATCCCGGCTTCGGTGAGGACGGGCGCTATCATGAGGCACATCCCGAAAAGCCCGAACCGCTGCCCGATGATACGGAGCTTACCTTTGCACTGGTGGGCAACCAGAACAGCGGAAAGACAACTCTTTTCAACAGGCTGACAGGTTCAAATCAGCACGTCGGTAATTTTCCCGGAGTGACCGTAGACCGCAAGGACGGTCCGATAAAGGACTACCCGCATACCCGCGTCACCGACCTGCCGGGAATATATTCCATGTCCCCTTACACCGCTGAGGAAGTGGTGAGCAGGAGCTTTGTGCTGGATGAGAAACCGAGAGGTATAATAAATATCGTCGATGCCACCAATATAGAGCGAAACCTGTACCTCACCATGCAGCTTATCGAGATGGATGTTCCTATGGTGGTGGCACTGAATATGATGGACGAGCTCACTGCCAATGGCGGAAGTGTGGATATCAACGAGATGGAGGCTATGCTGGGAGTGCCTGTGGTGCCTATCTCAGCGGCGAAGAATTCGGGCGTTGATGAGCTAATCGAGCACGCGCGGCACGTTGCACACTTTCAGGAAAAGCCCATGCGGCAGGATTTCTGCGACGAGAACGACTGCGGCGGTGCGGTACACCGCTGTCTGCACGGTATAGCCCATCTCATCGCAGACCATGCAAAACGAGCGGGACTTCCCGTGCGTTTTGCGGCAAGCAAAGTCATTGAGGGCGATGCGCTGGTGCTGAAACAGCTGGGACTTGAACAGAACGAGCTGGAAGCAGTTGACCATATCGTGCTGCAAATGGAGAAGGAAAGAGGTCTCGACCGCAGTGCGGCGATCGCTGACATGAGGTTCTCATACATACACAAGGTATGCAGTGAGACTGTTAAAAAGCCCCGCGAGAGCAAGGAGCATATCCGCAGCAGGAAGATAGACAAGATACTGACAGGACGCTTTACCGCGATACCCTCATTCCTTGTGATAATGGCTCTGGTGTTCTGGCTGACTTTCGGGGTGATAGGCGCGGGATTGCAAAGCCTGATGGAAACAGGCATCGACAAGCTGACTGCCCTTGCTGACAGTGCCATGAAGCGTGCGGAGGTCAACGAGGTGATTCACAGCCTGCTGATAGACGGCGTGTTTACTGGCGTTGGCAGCGTGCTTTCGTTCCTGCCCATAATCGTAACATTGTTTTTCTTCCTTTCGTTACTGGAGGACAGCGGCTATATCGCGAGAGTGGCGTTCTTTATGGACAAGGCTCTTCGTAAGATCGGTCTTTCGGGACGAAGCATAGTGCCCCTGCTGATAGGCTTCGGATGCACAGTGCCTGCGGTAATGTCCACAAGGACGCTGCCCAGTGTGCGTGACAGAAAAATGACCATACTCCTTACTCCCTTCATGAGCTGTACCGCAAAGCTGCCTGTGTACGCTTTTTTTGCAGCGGCGTTTTTCCCGGGAAAATCCGCCCCCGTGATCATCGGGCTTTATATACTGGGATTGTTGTCGGGAATATTCGTGGCGTGTGTATACAAAGTCACGGTGTTCAAAGGCGATGCGGTGCCCTTTGTCATGGAGCTGCCTAACTATCGTCTTCCTACCGTAAAGAATGTGGCTCAGCTTCTCTGGGATAAGGCAAAGGATTTTCTGCAAAAGGCGTTTTCTGTCATACTGATAGCGTCGGTGGTGATATGGTTCCTACAGAGCTTTGACTTCAATCTTCATCTTGTCAAGGATTCGGGGGAGAGCATACTTGCGGCAGCCGCAGGTGTCATCGCACCTGTTTTCAAGCCGCTTGGTCTCGGTGACTGGCGTATAGTAACATCGCTGATAAGTGGCGTTATGGCAAAGGAAAGCGTCGTATCTTCGCTGAAAGTACTGTTTGCTGATGATCTCGGAACTTCCATGACCGCTCTCGGTGCAGCGTGCCTGCTGGTTTTCTCACTGCTGTATACCCCCTGCATCGCTGCGATCGCAGCCGTAAAGAGGGAGCTTGGCAAAAAGTGGGCGGTGACTATGGTCGTTTGGCAGTGTGTGATAGCTTGGGTCGCAGCCTTTGTCGTACATCTTCTGGGTATGCTTTTCGGAGGTGTTTGATATGAATATCGTTGATATCCTGCTTGTGGTGCTTATAGCAGCCGCCCTCGCCGCTGCTGTACGACACTGTATCAGAAGTCGCGGGAAATGCAGCTGTTCGGGCTGCTGCGGTGACTGCGCACAGTGCGGAAAGAAATAAAGAAACAACAGAGGACAGACCGCCGTGTCTGTCCTTTTGCATTAGAAAAGGGCTGAAATACGCATATATCATAACAATTATTGAGATTGCTCTGACTATATTGTTTAGAATAGATATTGACGAAAAGTCGTCAAAGTGATAAAATAAATACTGTGTATGGATATATATATTAAAGTATAAAATTTATAGGAGTAAACAAAAAATGGAATTGAACGTGCTTCGTCTGCTGGAAAAAACAGCAGAGAGAAATGCCGATAAAACAGCTTATTCAGACAGCGACAACGCCCTAACCTTTGCACAGGTGTGCGATAAGGCAAAACGTCTTGGCAGTGCGCTGACAGAAAAGGTGCCGCCCCGCAGTCCCGTGGCGGTCATGACGGGCAGGAACGTGCTTACGCCCGTGGTGTTCCTGGGGATAGTATATGCGGGCTGTTTTTATGCCCCGATGGACTGCACTCAGCCGAAGGCAAGATTGCAGGATATCCTCTCGGTGCTGGAACCTTCCGTACTTGTAGCCGACGAGGAGGGCATGAAGACTGCAAAGGAGCTGGGCTTTGAAGGGGAGATACTTCTCACCGACGACCTTTTCACTCATGATATAGTTCAGCCCGCGCTTGATAACGTGGCAAGGTATGCCTGCGCTGACGACCCGCTTTATGTGATATTCACTTCGGGCTCAACA
>NZ_CAMHRZ010000107.1 GCF_946187255.1 uncultured Ruminococcus sp. | reverse complement strand
TCCACTTGAAGCCGATCTTGTGATCCTTGACCTGAGTCTGAACAACAGGATACAGGTTTGTTTCCTGTCCGCCGCCGTTGTCTCCGGTGATATCGCCTGCTGCAGTAGCCTCGTCGAGCATGAATGTGGTCATCCATACCAGAGGAGCGTTCCAGTTGATGGTTACTTCGTTTACAGACCAAGACTCAGCGGAGTCAACATAGCACTTCTGGTTAGCCAGAGCGCCTCTCTTGAAGCCCAGACCGCCGATGTAAGGATCCTGCATACCTGCGCCGGGACCGCCGGACAGAACGCCGTTAGGAGCTTTCGGGAAGGTAGGATCAACACCCTGAGACCAGAATCTGTGGTGAGGCCATTCCATAGTCTTGTCGCCGTAGCCGGATACATAGGAGAAGCCCAGACCGTTACGTCCGTAGATGTAGTCAAGTGCTTCAGCAGCACCGTTCATGTACTTAGCGCCGTTCTTCTTGTCAGCATCATAAGCATAAGCAAGAACCATAGCGTTGTTGATTACGAAGGAGTTGGAACCCCACTCATAACCCTTGATCTTGATGCCCTTACCGATGTTGATAGCATCCTCAAAGATAGTCTCCTTGTAAGGAACGCCCATACCTTCTTTACTCATCTGCTCCAGATACTTATCGCCGGCTGCCTTGATGGACTTAACGATAGCAGCCTTATCAGAAGAAGGAGTATTGTTGCTCAGGTACAGAGAAATGGTACCCAGACCGGATGTACAACCCCAGTTGAAGGAGCTGAACGAACCGTTGTTCTCGCCGCCGCCCAGGCTGGTGGTCAGGCTGAATGCCTTATCATCGCCGGAACCATCGTTCGGGTTCTTGTACTTCTTGAGGAAGTTATAGTAAGTGCTGTCCTTAGTGGTTGCGAACAGCTCACAAGCAGCCCAGTAAGCATCGTCGCCTACATAGGTATCGCCGTAAGCACCGCCGCCGATAGCCTGATCCAGAGGAGCGAAGTAAGGATCTGTTTCGGAATTACCGCACTTGATGTTCCACTGGCTTTCCTTAGCCATGATAGCTGTCCAGCTCTTCTTAGCGTTGCTCAGACACTCATTAGCAAAGCTGTCATCAATGCCCTTCCACAGACGTGCAGCCTGTGCAGCGCAAGCGATCATATTGAAGGTAGCAGCGTAGGTTGCGGGCTTAACTATACGAACAGTGCCCCAACCCTTTTCGCCGTTCTCCATTTTTTCCTTGTCATAGTCCCAAGACTTGGTAGCCAGACCTGTCCACTTGTGGTCATGCAGCTTGTGGTATACGAAACCGTCTTCGTCTATCATCTTGAACATCCACTCGAGCTCTACTCTTGCCTCATCGAGGATATCGGGAGCAGAGTTGCTGTTCTCGGGGATAGCGATAGTTTTGTCTGTCCACTTGGTGGTGTGGCCGTTCTTCTTGGTGAACTCGTAAGCGTTCTGGAGGGTCCATACGGAGATACCGCCGTTAACAACGTACTTACCGTGGTCACCTGCATCGTACCAACCGCCGGTACCGTCAAGAGTCTTGGTCTTCTCAACATCGGAAGCATCGCTCTTATAGGACTTAACCCACTTGGACTGGATGTAAGCTTTATCGGGATTGTGACCATACTTGTCGTGAGCCAGCTCACTCTTATCACCGGAGGTTACATACTCAGATTTTATCGGCACGCCGGAACGGTTCTGATAGTAGTAGTTCATGGAATCCTTCAGCAGCTGAGTAGAATAAACGTTCTTAGTGATCTCGAACGGATGGCTCTGGTTCATTACATACTGCTTGCCTGTCTGAGGATTTTCCCACATCAGCTTGTCGCCGCTGCGCTTGGTGTCGTTAACACCCTCGGCAAGAAGTACCCGTGTGCCTGAAACACCAACGGTATCCTTTACAAAGATAGTATATGTACCCTCGGTCTTGAAGCCGGAGAAGTCGATGATATGAACATATTTACCGGAATCCTTGTATCTTGGTACAGTTTCGTCGCCTACCTTAACAGTAGTGTTTGCGCCTGTACCGGAGTCGGGATCTGCACCGAATACCTTTGTTGTGCCTGTGTATACAGCCTTGCCGGACTTATCTCTGATCTCGAACTGAAGAGGTGAAGAAGCGTCTGTGCAGTAAGAAGCCTTCTTCTTGATGTTGGGATAGTAACCCAACTGGTTAACACGAACGTTGCTCTCAGGTCTTACAACGCCCATCTCATTATCCTTGGGCCACTCTCTGTCTGTGCCTACTTCTTCCAGATACAGATTATCGAACTTCAGATCTGTACCGTTGGGGAAGCAGTCCTCAGGCTGGTGCTCGCCCTTGCCGCCGTAGTGGAATGCCCACTCAGCAACTGCTACGCTCTTGTCAGCAGTGAACTCTGCATCGAACGAATTCTTACCCTTCTGGATCTCTACGCAGTTCCAGGTCTGACCGAAGTCGCTTGCACCTGTGCTGTTGTTGTGCCATACTTCAACAGTTCCGCCGTAGTTACCGATCTTGGTATACATCTGACCTGCAGTAGAAGCAGTTACTTCCCAGTGTACCTTATAGGTCTTGCCCTCTTTGATCTCCAGACCTCTGTGACGGAGCTGCAGATCCCATCTGGACTCAGGACCGTCGTTGTCAACGATGTGTACATTGTAAGTACCGCCGCTGATGTTGAATGTCTGCTTTGCGGGGTTTGTCTCGCAAGTGTGCCAAGGCAGACCTACGCCTGCATCGAAGTCGTTCTGACCAAGCAGCTCGCCTGCAAATGCGTTCATAGGAACGAGTGCAGCAGCAGTTGACAGAGTTACGACGGATGCCAGGAAACCGCTGGCAATTCTCTTCATTGTCTTGTGCATGGTTTTTAACCCTCCCTAAAAAATAAAAAAACTGACGATTGTGCAGCCGACCTTCGGTGATATCCGTCTGCGGCTGCTTAACGGTTTTAAAAAAGGAAACTATAAACACCATTTTCCTTTTTTTCTTCCAAGACTATTATAATATATTTCTCCAAAAAGGTCAATCTCTTTTAAGAAAATTCATTTACTTTAACGATTTCGCGGGGCATAAATTGGTCATTACATACAACTACCGAAAACGTTAAAGCATAAGTTAAATCGAGTTTTTGTGCGTTTTGTTAAAAATATAAACGTCATCATGTTAATAAGTTGTATTATCACAAGATAAAGTGCAAAATTTTAATAACTTATAACGGATTTTTGTGCTCAAAAACAGCGTTTTTATTCACAATCTATTCATTGGCGTTACAGTAAAAAAGAACCCGATGCATCGCACCGGGCTCTTAATGAAGAACTTATCTTATTACTTTACTGTAACGTAGAAGGACTTCTTGAATACATCAGCATTTACCCACTGACCGTTGACTTTAGCCAGTACAACGAGTCTGTAAGTGCCGTTAGCTACCTGAGGAGAAGTCCAGGTGGTAACGCTGCCGTCTACCTGCTTCTTAACGACCCACTTGTTAGCCTGATATACACCGATACCATACTTCTCAGCGCCGGGTACCTTTGTCCACTTGAAGCCGATCTTGTGATCCTTGACCTGAGTCTGAACAACAGGATACAGGCTGGTGCTGCCCGAGCCGGGAGTAACAGTGATAGCCTTGCTGTAATCCTTGATAACTTTGCTGTCTACTTTGGGCAGAACTGCTACCTTGTAGCTCTTGCCTGCTGTAAGGTTCTTGATGGTGTAGGTAGTGCTTGTGGTGCTGCCCAGATTCTTCCAGGAGCTGCCTTCAAGACCGCATACAACGTAGCCTGTTGCACCGGTCACCTTGTTCCACTTGAGTGTTACCTGACCTTCGCCGGCAGTGTATGTGAATGTGGGAGCTTCGGGATCCTTCTGGGGATCTGTGTTTCCGCCCTGTCTTGTGAAGGTGTAGTCGGACTTGGTGGGCTTTGTGCCGTTGGGCTCAGTACCCCATACCAGTGTGCCGTTTACATACATGGTTATATTCTCATTGAGAGCTTCTTTCTTCTTGATGTTCTTATCTGCGCTTATGCCGCCCTTGTAAGACCAGTCATTGGTGGGATCCCAAGCGCCCTTAGTGGACTTGCCGTCGATAGCGTCGGGGATGGAGATCCTGAACTGTACTTCATCTCTGTGCTCGCTCTGACCTGTAGGCTGGATAGCTCTGCCGTCCTCGAACTTGATCTTTGCGTACAGGGTGTTGCCGCTGCTGTCGCCCTCATATACATAAGGACCGGATACGGTGCCGTAGCCCTGCTCGCCTTCCTTGTACTGCTGGCTGTTGCTTATTACCTTTATATCATTGATAGTCAGACCTGCCTTGAATATCTCGGAAGCGTCGAAGTAGTATCTGTACTCGATATCCTTAGCAACTCTTGCAGGCCATGCAGTGTGGTTCATAGCCCAAGCCTTTATCTCGGTGTAGCTGTCGCCCTTGCCGTTGAGGACTGCTGCTACTTCCCATTCAGCCCACTTGGGAGTCTCGGTGGGAGGGAAGGAAGCGTCGGGCTTTCCGCCGTAGTCATCTATCATAGCGCACAGACAAGCGGTGTAGCCTGCGTTGTAGTCGATAGCAACTTCGGTATACTCATACTGACCTACGCCGATCTTGCCGACATCGTAGGAACCTGAGCTGTCGGGACCGCCGATGAGAGCGCCGTACAGGGTGTGAGCATACTCTGTCTGCCAGTCTTCATCACCGCCGTCAGCCATACCCAGACTGTTCCAGTGGTCATCGTGGATACCCGAAGCGGTTCTGTGATGGATAGCGATGGGGTTCTTTTCGCCCATACCCAGCAC
Organism: uncultured Ruminococcus sp.; assembly: GCF_946187255.1. Lineage (GTDB taxonomy): Bacteria > Bacillota > Clostridia > Oscillospirales > Ruminococcaceae > Hominimerdicola. The sequence goes on along the minus strand of NZ_CAMHRZ010000107.1, from coordinate 5,492 downwards.
ATAGGTCAGACCCAGTGCGTTGTCGCCCAAGCAGTAATCCATCTGAGACTTAGCCCAGTTGTTGAACTTTGTAGCCTTAGCGGTATCGTTCTTGAACAGGGTATCACTTGCCAGCTTAGCTACCCATGCAGTGGTGGTAGCGTGACGCAGAGAACCCCAGCCTGTCAGGTGAGAAAGTCCGTCAGCAGTGATCTTGCCCTCGAAAGCCTTGATCGAAGGATCAACTCCGCCGGATCCGCCTTCGCCCATCCAGTAACGGATATGCTTGTCAATGTGGTTTTTCCACTCCTCCTTGCCGGAGATCTGAGCATACAGCAGTGCTGCTGCCTGAGTGGTGTCATCCCAGCACAGACCCCATGAGTATTTCCACTGTGTGGACTGGCTCTCGGTGGGGAAGTTGGGGATATAGTCGGATTCTACCTTATTGAGGTAGGTCTTGTCGCCTGTTGCCTTGTACAGCCACAGTGCTGCATACATACAGTCATCTATCCAGGTGGAAGTGGGGTACATGGTGCCCATGCCGCCTCTTTCAGCCTCCGAATCTCTGATCCTGTCAGCACCTGCGAACAGATCCTTAGCGTGCTTGAGGTACTGATTTGCTGTTGTGGGATCGGAATCCTTGAATATGATATAGCCCTGAGCCAGTGCAGCTGCGGAAAGAGCAGATACGGTAGAGTTCTCTACAACATCGTAGGGACGTACCCAGTCCTTGCTGTTGAGGTAGTGCTTGCGGAGATATACTTCGGCGCTGCACCAGATGTTATGGTCGGTGGAGCCGCCCTTGAAGTCACCGATGGTGCCTACCATCTTGCCGCTGCCCTGATCGCATCCCATAACGTAATCAAGACCCCACTTGATATTGTTGCGGTAAAGCTCGCCCAGACCTGCCTTATCTACAGCGTCCTTGTATTCGATGTAGCCCCAGCTCATCATGGAAGCCGAGTAAGCATTTGTAAGAGTGAACTTGAAGTGGTCGCCTGCATCGAACCAGCCGCCCTTGACGAAATCGGTTTCGGTGCCGTCCTCATCCACCATACAGTTATCCTTCCACTGTACGTTGTTCCACTCGGGAAGTACGCCCGACTGCTGTACTTCATAGAAGAACATGGACTCCTGGAGTGCTTCTGCGTAGTTGTACGTTGAAGACGCTGCGCTGGCAGTGATCACTGCGCTCTGTGTGTTGTTCTGCGGCAGTACGGAGACCATGCCCGCTGTCAGCACAAGTGCTGATACCGCTGCTGTGATTTTCTTGAATAACATATTATTTACTCCTCCTAAATAAAAATACGTCACCGGCGTAATCGTTTTCTAATACGCTCTAACCAATAATAACACATTTATTGCAGCTTGTCAATAAGCTGTAAAATAAATTAACTTTTATACGAAAAATTATTTAATATCCCGACAGAGATCATACCCCGTATTTGCGAAAAACAGGACATTCGGCGGGATATCTCCTTACTTGACAGCACCGCTCTGTCTATGATATAATTATAACAGCAGACAGAACATCGTAAGGGTATAAAAGGAGGTATATAAATGGATATAAAAAGGACGGCTGCGCTCCTGATCGTGGCAGCTGCGGCACTTTCGGTGATGACTTCCTGCGGCGGAAAGAACGATACATCATCAAAGGGCGGAAATGACGGTTCGGAAGCGGCTGTTTCGGCGGCTGACGGCAAGGGCTCGGCTGATGATAATGGTGCGGCGGCACAGGCGCTTGCCAGGAGCGGCGAGGTAAGGGATATCCCTGCGGCGGATATAGTCGCGGAGATGTCTGCGGGCTGGAACCTGGGCAACTCGCTGGATGTATTTGACGGGAATGATCTCGGTTCGGAGACAAAGTGGGGCAACCCCAAGACCACTCAGGAGATGATCGACGGCGTGCAGGCACAGGGCTTCGATCTGATACGCATCCCCGTGACTTGGGGAAATCACGTTGATGAGAGCTACACCATCGACTCCGAATGGCTGGATCGTGTGCAGGAGGTAGTCAACTACGCCTACGACGACGGTATGTATGTCATAATCATCTCCCACCATGAGGAAAGCTGGCGCATCACCGACAATGCGCATATTGAAGAAGTAGATAAGGAACACGCCGAGATATGGCGGCAGATAGCCGAACGCTTCAAGGATTACGGCGACCATCTTGTATTCGAGGGACTGAACGAACCGCGTGTAAAGGGCTCCGTTGAGGAATGGACAGGCGGCGACGAAGAGGGCAGAGAGTGTGTTGCACGCCTCAACAGGACTTTCAGGGATACTGTACGCGCAACGGGCGGCAACAACGAGAACAGACTGCTGTTATACACCACCTATGCTTCCTCCAGTACGCAGAAAGCCATAAAGGATGCGGAGATCCCCGAAGACAAGCACATCGGCTATTCGATACACGCCTACACCCCCTACGCATTCACCTACAGTCCCGGTGAGGACTGGGAGCTTTTCACATGGGACGGCTCTCACGAGGGCGAGATACTCAGCATGATGTATGAGCTGAAAGAAAAGTTCGTTGACAGCGGAGTGCCTGTGATAATAACCGAGTACGGTGCGGTGAACAAGGACGGCAATGACGATGAAGTGGCAAAGTGGGCGAAATTCTACGTCGAGACCGCCAGGCAGATGGGCATCCCCTGTGTATGGTGGGATAACGGCTGCTATTTTTCGGGCAACGAGCTTTTCGGCATATACGACAGGAGCAACTGCAAATGGTTCAGCCCCTCAGTGGCGGATGCTGTCATCAAGGCAAGCGAAAAATAAAACGTTTTCTGAATTATAAACAGTATGCTGTACAGCATATAAGAATATTAAACAAGGGTACCGCAGTTCGTGTGTCAGGCGGTACCCTTTTATTTTATCATTTTAAGAAATGCTCTTTGAAAGCTGTTATGTTCCTGCCGTCGGGCTTGCCGTAGACGGCGAATACCACACGTTCAAAGCACCTGCCGAGACCGTCGTCTGTGAGTGCGGTGCCGAACTGTGCCGCAACGTCTGTGGGGGCGTTGCCGAAAGCGCCGCAGCCCCATGCACCGAGAACGAGGTCTTTTATCCCGCGTTTAGCAGCCGCACGCAGCATTATCCGTATGCGCCGCAGGATAGTCTCGTTTACGGTCTCTGTTGAAGCAAGCATCGCTGCGCCGTATCTGTTCGGTGCGGGTACGGTCATGACGGAGACCTTGAAAGGCTGATCTGTCAGCTGTGCGCCCTCATCGCGGAAGACCCATACATCGGGTGAAAACAGCATATAGTCCGATTCGGTCTTGCTGGGATGAGTATTGTTGTAGCGGTACATCTCCTTAGCCGTATCGCAGGATATGGACGGGTACAGGGTACTGCGTCTGCAAAGGGCTTCCTCCTGCGCACTGGCACCCCAACGGAAACCGCCGCCCGTATTGTGGGCGTTCGCAAAATTCATCACCAGCGGTTCTTTCAGCCGCTTTGCCGCAGCGAAGCTGTCCTCACAGGTGACTTCTATCCCGCACATACTCTCACCGAAAAGCGCGGATATATCCTCCTCCAGCAGCTGTCTGCCCGCTTCGGGAGTTATCACCTCAACCCTTGTTATATCCTCCTTCGGCAGAACTATCTTCTTTCCGCCGACCTCGTAGCCGCCATCTTTGCATATTTTAAGTGTTTCATTGGCTATCTTGATGTTGTTTACCATACGACCACCTTATTATTTGTTGATTGAGCGATGTACGCGGTCAAGCCGTCATATCACCACATATTTGTTCTTGCCGTTGTGCTTAGCATCGTAAAGTGCCGAGTCCACGCGGTTCAGCAGGCTGTCGAGAGTGTCGTCCTCTTTTGCGGCGGTGACACCTATGCTTATGGTGCGGTGGCCTGCCAGCGGGAACTCTATCTCTGCAAATTTGTTGAGCAGATATTCGGCTGCTTTCACTGCATCATCCAGCCCTTCGGGGATCATCACCATGAACTCCTCTCCGCCCCAGCGTCCCGCACAAGCGACTTTGGAATGCTCTTCGCAGCTGCTTTTCAGCATATCAGCCAGCCCGATTATCACGTTGTCGCCCTCTCCGTGACCGTAGGTATCGTTCACTGATTTGAAGTTGTCGATATCTATCATCACCAGGGCGAGCTGCTTGTTGTACATCATATTTTCGTTGATGCGTGTTTGTATCTCGGTACGGTTGTAGAGCTTTGTAAGTCCGTCCGTCACCGATGCTATCTCCAGGTCGCAGAAAGCGGCGTTTATGTAGTTCGCCAGACGGTTTATCAGCGCCATTTTTCCTGTGAAGTCGGTATCGTCCACTTCAAGCTCGTTTATATCCGTATCATTGGCGGGACCCTCACGCATACCCACCAGTACCATCGTCACGTTGTGCTGGTTGACGTACCCCATTGTACGCAGGAATTCACCCGACGTATAGAAGCCCGATGTGGGGGCGATTTTCTGGAAAGGCATGGACTCCTTCGAGATCTCGTTGTTGCCCCAGAATGTGCGTCTTGCGGCACAGGAGAATATCTGTACTGTCTCGGGTCGGAAGTCCCGTATCTTTGTGCCTTCCGCCCGCACGCTTTCAAGTATGGTGCCGGGATCGCCGTAAGCCAGCTGTGCGATAACGTCCGATTCCATATCCGAAGTCATGCTCAGTGAGCCGTCATCAAAGCTCAGTGTGGGCGCACGGAGTATGCTTATCCCGTTGAACTGGAGCAGGAAGGGGAATTCAAGGGTATTCATGAAAAAGTTCCTGTCATTGCTTATATTTAGGTATTTGCGGTATACCAGATAGGCGGGTTCGCCGTCAAGCTCGTACAGCCTGCTGCCCTCAGACCTTGTAACGTGAAATCGTTTACCCAATGGCTTCCAGCCTGTCACATAGGTGGAGACCACATTGAGGTCATCTCCGCCCAAAAGCCAGAACACTACGCCGTTTTCCGAATATTCGCCGTCCTTTGAGAATACGCAGGCGAAGCTGGCATTAATATCAGCGGTAAAGGCACCGCCGCCGAATATCTGGATATCTTCGGGTGCATTGCTCAGGTTCTTGCAGAAGCCCGTCATGGACATACCCCTTATGGTGGTCACCAGCTGAACAGCCTTGACCCACTTGTTCTCATCCAGTATCTTCAGCAGATCGTCGGTGACAGCATCGGAAGTCTCCGCAGTGAGGGTATACTGCTTCATTATCATCTTTGTGGAGGGGAACTCGAATACGGTACATACTATGCCGATATTGTTTCCCGAATAGCTTCCGCTGATGATGTTGCCGTTGCTGGAACAGCCGAAGTACAGCGCGTCGGGCATCTCTTCGGATATCATGCGGCATACCTTTTCTATGCTCTCTCTGTCGATAGTCTCGGAATATATCTGGAAGACCACATGGGAAACGACACTGGTACAGCACCATTGTCTGATCTTTGTGATCTCTATCGCGAACTGACGGTCATCTATGTAATCAAACTGGAATTGTTTCATTCCTTCACCCCTTAACAGAAATATTCAAAAATATTTATAAATACTCTTT
>NZ_CAMHRZ010000106.1 GCF_946187255.1 uncultured Ruminococcus sp. | reverse complement strand
ACACAAATCTAATGCTTATCAGAAAGACACATAGCGGCTGTGATATATCAAACGACATATTTTCATGTGCTGTGTCTCCTTCAGAAGCCGTTAAATGGGCGGGAATAACACACCCTATATAATTAATTATATCAAAAAACAAACAACAAGTCAAGCCCGACTGCGGGTTCTGCGTGCTGTTCTGCCCACGAAAAGACCGACCGTCATTTTCAGTGATAAACAACGAATTGAGATAAGTCACAAAAAGTTGTTGATTTTTTTCGGGATATGCTGTATAATGGTATCAGGAGAATTTTCTCCAAAAATTTATGATAAACAAGGAGAATTACTATGGATAATATCAAAGCCAGATTTCATCTTCCCGGACTTACCGGCAACTTTAAAATGAACATGGTGCTTATAACCATGCTTGAAAACTGTCCCGAATACTTTCGTGACGGCGTTGAGATAGCTTCACTTTTCGGAGCATTCCCTCCGTCGGTATGGAACGGCGGCAGACCCATCGGCGGCTTTACCTGTTCACCCGACTATATCTATGCGGTAGTTGAAGCCTGCAACAGCAGAGGGATACCCGTTAGATTTACATTTACAAACCCCATGCTGAAAGAGGAGCACCTGAAAGATGACTACTGCAACATGGTTATGCAGATAGCCAACAACGGCTTGAACGAGGTCATCGTATTCTCCGAACTGCTTGAAAACTACATAAGAGAGACATATCCGAAGTACAAGGTGACCAGCTCCACCTGCAAGCGCATCACCGACCCTGTTAAGCTGCACGAGGAACTGAACAAGGATTACAATGTGGTGGTACTTGACTACGACCTGAACAACAGGTGGGACATACTGGATGATCTGCCCCACAAGGAGAAAGTTGAGCTGCTGGCGAATTCCAGCTGCATCCCCAACTGCCAGAAGAGATCTGACGAATACGAGACCTGCGGTTTACAGATGATAGCCTACAACGAGCACATCCGCAAGTATCCCGGCAAGCCCTTTGACATGAAGGACTACTCGAACAAGACCCTTGCCACTGATTTCGACTGTCCTGCCATGAGGAGAGATCCCTTTGAGATACGCACTCTCAGGCAGCACATCAGCCCCGATCTTATCTGGAACGAGTATCTTCCCAGAGGATTCAACCAGTTCAAGCTTTCGGGCAGAGGAACGGGCAGATTATGGGTACTTGAGACATATATGTATTATCTCATCAAGCCCGAATGTCGCGACGAAGCAAGGTTCATTTTCATGCACAACCTTGAAAAGAACGGTGTAATAAAGATCGATAATATGTGATAGCGGTTTTTAAAATAGTTTAGCAGATCATAATGGCGGTTCGCCTTATGGTCTGCTTTTTTGCGGTATTGCTTTGATAGGATCATTCTTGGGATCGCCGCCGTTGATCTCGGCGGGCGGACATCTGCGTGCATATCGGCAAGTGATGTCGATATCAGAGCTATGGGCAGCCAGGGCGGCAGACCATACGAAAAAAAGTCGGAGAGAGCAGCCGGGACTGATAACGACAGTAATAAAGATTCCGAATATCATCATCCACAATAAAAGCCCCCGTCAGAGATATCCTCTGACGGGGGCAGTATTTAGCAAACGAAATTGTCTGTCAGGATCATCTAACAGTTACATAGAATGACTTCTTGAATACGTCAGTATTTACCCACTGTCCGTTTACCTTAGCGAGAACTACCAGTCTGTAGGTACCGCTGGTAACCTGAGGGCTTGTCCATGTGTGAACGCTTGCGTCAACCTGCTTCTTTACTACCCACTTGTTAGCCTGGTATACGCCGATGCCGTACTTCTCAGCACCTTGAACTGCGTTCCACTTGAAGCCGATCTTGTGATTATTCACCTGAGTCTGAACTACAGGGTACAGGCTGGGATCGTTGATGACAGGATTATCGTTTCCGCCGCCGCTGCCGCCGTTGGACTTCGGAACTGCGTACAGACCGTAAGCTGTAAGCTCAGTTGTTGTAGCGCTGATGAACAGGTTCTTCATATCATTGAATGACAGACCGCTGCTGTTGACTGCCTTCATAATATCATCGTAAGTGAACTTCTTGATGAAAGGAGTACTTGTGGTATCGGTGGAAGATATACGATTCCATGTGTCGTAATTGCCGTCCTGGAGAACCAGCTCAGGCTCTGAGCCAGAATCATAAACGAGAACGAAATCGTAATCCTTGTTGCAGAAGTTCTTCCAGCCCGAAACTGTGAAGTTCTTCCATACATCGACCTTTCTGCCTTGACCTTCCTTGAAAAGCTCGATCCAGTCAGAGCCGATGTTTACCTTAGACCAAACGTAGTTTGCATTTACATCCTCGCCTGTCGAACCGCTGATGTTGTATACCTCCATCATAGCCTCAATTACAGGCTTGGACTGGCTGTACCATGTGCAGTTGCCGCGGTTCAGATAGCCGTGAGCCTCACCGTCGGTCGCACCGATAACGTTGTTGTCCCACAGAACGCAGGGGATACCCTTGTCCTTAGCCTTGCTCAGATAGCTCTTTGCCCATCTTACACGATCCTCAGTGTTGTTGAAGTCGGAAGCGGAGAACTCACCGATGATTATGGGAGCGCCCTTTATCGACTGCAGCTGACCGAAGTAGCCGAACATATCGCTCAGCGCGGACTCATAATCCTCGCCCCAGCCTGACTGACCCGGGAACTTGTGATTTGCCTTGTCGTCATGCGCCATTGTGAAGTAGTAAGGAGCATAAGCGTGAACGGAAAGTGCCACGTTGCCCGCATTGTACGGGATCTGGATGTTGTTGATAGCATCGTAGCTGCTGGAAGCTGCATAGCCGGGGAGCATCAGCAGACGCTCCTGGTTCTGGCTGGAGCCCTGTGCGCGGACAGTTCTTACGAATACTTCATTCAGTCTGTTGATATAATTCCAGGAATTGGAGTCACCGCTGCCCCACTCGATAGCGCTGCCTCTGCCTGTCTCACGGGGCTCGTTCATGCCCTCGAAGATGAGGTGCTGGTCATAGTTCTTGAATGTCTCAGCGACCTCAGACCAGATGCTCTTCATCTTTACTTCTGCCTGATAATAGGAATTATCGGTGAACTGACCCACATTGATGAAATCCTCATGGTGGATGTTCAGGATAACGAACATATCACGGTCGATAGCGTAGTCTACGGTCTTCTTAACGTAGCTCATCCATGCATCGTTTACATGATAGCTGTTGCCGCGCTGCTCAAGATGCTCGTACCAGGTAACGGGAATACGAACGGTGTTGAAGCCTGCTTCCTTAACTGCCTGGAACTGCTGTGCATTGGGAGCGGGCATCTTCCACTGAGTAGCGTAAGTCTCGGGCGATGAGCCTGCGGGCACCCTTGAACCGTGCGCGTCCAGCGTATTACCGAGATTCCAGCCGATCTTCATCTGGGATACGATACCCTTAGCATTCTGACCCGAAAGAGTAGAAGCAGATGCGGAGATCGTTGCCGGCAGAGCGCTCATGGTAGTAGCTGCCATAGCTGCTGCTGACATTACGGACAGTATCCTGCCCTTGATGTTCTTCTTCATAAGATATAATCACCTCTCTGAAAATTTGGCAGTCTCCGCAGAAGATCAGCAGTAATCCCGCGGAAACGTACCTTAACCCCATGACGCGGAACCAGCGTTACGCGTCACAAAAACCTCTCATGGAAACGACAGTTTCCGTTGGATTTATTATACAGTTTTATCCCGTGAATGTCAATAGATTTTGGCGAACAAACCCTGCCGCAGATGTAAAAATTTTCAACCACAGTTTTTTTGTCAAACAAGTTAACTTTTTGATAACATGAAATTCATCATCGCCTTACAACAGCGTGATCTCGGCATTCGTCAATAGGCACGCAACTGTCCTTATACAAAAAATCAGACTGCACAGCACCAAGTCCATGCAGTCTGTCTATCAATTTTTTAGCTTTTTATATCATTTATTTAATCCAAATTGCCATTGGGGTGATATTTTTGATATGCTTACTCGATAAAGGACTTCATGCCCTGTTCGCGGCGCCATTCAAGGAACTCCTCGTATGTACCCATACGGTCGATACAGCCGTCGGGAGTTATCTCGATGATGCGGTTAGCCACTGTCTGTACTATCTCGTGGTCGTGGCTCGCGAATATTACAACGCCCTTGAAATCGCGCAGCGCGTTGTTGACAGCGGTTATGCTTTCGAGGTCCAGGTGGTTGGTGGGACGGTCGAGCAGTATAACATTCGAGCCGAAGAGCATCATGCGGCTGAACATACATCTTACCTTCTCGCCGCCCGAAAGCACCTCTACGGGCTTGTATATCTCATCGCCGCTGAACAGCATACGTCCTAAAAATCCGCGCAGGAAAGTATCCGTTACCTCAGAAGTGGAATAGGGGCGCAGCCAGTCAACGATGCTTTCGGTGTGTCCGTTGAAGAATTCCGAGTTATCCACAGGGAAATAGGAACGCGAGGTAGACACGCCCCACTTGATGGTACCCTCATCGGGCTCGGTTTCCTCAGCCAGTATCTTGAACAGCGCGGTTATCGCCTGCTCGCTCTCACCGATGAACGCCACCTTATCGGTGCGGGAGAGGGTGAAGCTGACGTTATTCAGCAGCTTTACGCCGTCCACCGTCTTGGAGATATTATTTACTTTCAGTATATCCTTGCCCAGTTCCCTGTCGATATTGAATCCGATAAAGGGATACTTTCTTGATGATGCGGGCATTTCCTCAACTGTCAGCTTATCCAGCAGCTTACGTCTTGCGGTAGCCTGCTTGGACTTCGACTTATTTGCGGAGAAGCGGTTGATGAACTCCTGCAGTTCCTTGATCTTTTCCTCCGCCTTCTTGTTCTGGTTCTTGATAAGTCTCTGCATCAGCTGAGAGGATTCGTACCAGAATTCGTAGTTGCCCACATACATCTTTATCTTGGTATAGTCGATATCCACGATATGGGTACACACATTATTAAGGAAATGTCTGTCATGGCTTACCACCAACACTGTGCCGAAGTAGTCCGCCAGGAAGTCCTCCAGCCAGCGGATAGCGTCTATATCCAGGTGGTTGGTAGGCTCGTCCAGCATGATTATATCGGGGTTGCCGAAAAGCGCCTGCGCCAGCAGCACCTTGACCTTCTCATTACCCGAAAGACCCGCCATCTGCTGATAGAGCAGTTCCTCCGGCAGACCCAGACCCTGTATCAGCTTGGAAGCGTCGGATTCAGCCTCCCAGCCGTTGAGCTCAGCGAATTCGCTTTCCAGCTGACCTGCGCGGTCGCCGTCCTCATCGGAGAAATCCTCCTTAGCATACAATTCGTCCTTTTCCTTCATGATATCATAAAGGCGCTTATTACCCATTATCACCGTATCCAGCACTGTATACTCATCATACGCGAAGTGATCCTGCTTCAGCACCGAAAGGCGCTCGCCCTTGCTTATAGCCACTTCGCCCGTAGTCGGCTCCAGTTCGCCGTTGAGTATACGCAGGAAAGTAGACTTGCCTGCACCGTTGGCACCTATTATGCCATAGCAATTGCCGCCTGTGAATTTAAGATCCACATCCTTAAAAAGCAGCTGTCCTCCGAAAGAAAGACTTACGTTTGAAACTGTTATCATTTTACTTACTCCTATCTGAAATGGGGGACGGAGTCCCCCATGCCCCCTCTGCGCACCAAAACCCTAACTGCGACTGTGTCGGCAGTGCGCTCGAGAAAGCTAGCGACTTTTTGCACTCTGGTCGCTACGCTCCCGACGTTCAAAAAGACGCTAGGGGCGTTCGGGCTTTTGGCTTGCTTTGGGTTTTTATACTTTTTTGGCTTTTGCCATGTTTTATTAATTTGGGTGAAGCACCATGCACCCTGCGCCGAAATCCTAACTGCGACTGTGTCGGCTGTGCGCTTTTGGCTTGCTGTGGGGGTTATACTTTTAGTGGGTGGCTGTTGCCATGTTATCCCCAGAACCGCAAACTTTCGCCCCTGTCAAAAATTATGAATTATGAATTATGAATTATGAATTACTAATCCATGCGTAGGGTAACGCCCGATGCTTCTATGAAAAGCTGACATTCCAGTGCCTTTTCGTGCTCCTCCTGTCCTGCCGTCAGCACGCCTTCATACATATAGCATTCGCTTTTGCCCGAATGACCTTTATACTCTCCGTGAAAAGCCAGCGCCCTCTGCATCAAGTCTTGTAGCGAAGCTGTCACAGAGAGACTTTATCGATCATACCGGCACTCTCCCGTCAATTATCGGTCTTTACCTCGTTCCAGCGGTAGGTGATATCCTTTGCACTGATGTACAACTGACAGTCCTCAGTGCGGGGAACTGTACCTTTCGGGTGCCACAGCACACATTCATAGTAGTACTTTCCGTAGCCCTTGTATTCATCGAGGAATTCAAGCTCTGCACCGTTATTGAGCAGCTCTGCAAGTTTATCGAGGGGCATCCCTGTTCTCAGCGCCCTGTCCTCCTCGCTGTCCTCATCGGTGTCGAGGTACTTTATAAGATACACCGATATCGCCCATTCGGGCTTGTCCGAAGTTATGGAAAAGCCCACCTCAGACCTGCCTGTATACTGATTGAGCATAGTGCCTTTGCCGATGACCCAGAAGCCTTCCTCAAACTCGAATATCAGCGAATTCTCACCGATGATAAGTTTCGTTGCACGGCAGTCGTGCAGAGAGAAATTGTCGGTATTGTTATCCGAATATTTGTACATATATCACCCCTCCTGTCATTCCTGCGGAAGTATCATCTCATGCTCCATACCTACGAAACCGTAGTTCTCATAAAGAGGTCTGCCCATTCCGGTGGCTTCAAGGGAGATGAACGTTACGCCCTTTGACTTAGCGTCCTCCACCAGCAGTGAAAGCGTCCTTTTGGCGATACCCTGTCTGCGGTATTCAGGGGCGGTATACATATTCATGATATAGGCTTTTCTGCCATCGGGCACGTCGCAGGTGGGCATCACAGAAAAATAGCTGACTCCGCCCGTGCCTGCCACTCTGTCGCCGTCAAACACGAGATAAGCGGTATGGCTGCCGTCCGTCAGGGCTTTTTGGTAATACTCCCGTGACTCACGCTCTATCACTGACATATCCGCATTTTCATCGAGCCCGTTGGCGGCACGCAGTACCATGATGCGTGTTTTTGTCAGCAGGTCGATATCTGCTATGCCCGCACGTCTGTATGATAGTTCCATAGAAGATCCCTCCTTTGAAGCAGACTGCATCCTATATCGATCCGCCTTAAAATTCAGACAATATCCGGTCTCAAAACCCATATATCCGAGCTTTTGCGACCGGATATTGTGAATTTATATAGTTGGATCGCTATATAATTATAACATCTCGAAAAGCCTTTGTAAATCGGCAAATCATACGGAAAAAACTAAAATCTGAACAAGGCAGTGCACCATATAGCGGATGATGCGCCCGTATACAAAAAAAGGACACGGCATCGAACCGTGTCCTTAGATATCTGATATCAGATGAAGCTCTGCGTATCGGGACCCTGATAATAGGAATCGTCAAACGCCAGTATCAGCAGGAATATCGGAGTCAGGAAAAGCAGACCCAGAATAAAGCCCACGCCCTTTCCGAAACGCTGACCGAGCCTTACATACAGCATGATAGCTGTGATGGAGTTAAGTATCGGCACCAGCAGAAGCAGGAACTTGATGCCGTTGCCGTATACTATCTTGAACAGCACATAGCTGCTGTATATCGGTACGATGCAAGCCCAGCCGGGTTCACCCGCCTTAGTGAAGATCTTCCAGTTTGCTGCAATTCCGATAACACAGGCTACCAGCATGATGATTATCATTGCGGGACTGAGACCCTGACCGCTGGTGGAAGTGTTGTATGTGTAAGTAAGTATCGTATTCAACATTACTATTGCCCTCCCTTCCGACATCATATTTTTCTTCATATGTCTTTACAAATTATACACTGTATATCTATACTTGTCAATATAAATGAAAAAAATCCGTTCAAACCTTTAGCTTTTTTACATTAACACAGGTCTGTTTTTGTCGATTTTGTACTTACTTTCGCAGCTTCGACTTCTTCGGGAAAATCTTTGCATTGTCTCCGCAGAAATATCAGCCCCGCTCATTTATCCCCCCTTTCAGCGTAATTTAATGTCAAAAACCGCAAGCGTCCGCCGGCACCCATAATTGTGAATTATGAATTATGAATTATTAAAAGTCTTTACTTTTCCGGGCAAATGTGTTATAATGTCTGTGTATCTTTATTCAGCGGAGTATTTTTCCGCAATAGACTTTATGCGAAAGAGGTAATCAATATGTCAACAAACAGCTATGAATCACCCTTCTGTACAAGATATGCCAGCAAGGAGATGCAGTACATCTTCTCTGCCGATAAGAAGTTCACTACCTGGAGAAGACTCTGGGTCGCTCTGGCAAGGGCTGAGATGAAGCTCGGACTGAACGTTACTCAGGCACAGGTAGACGAGCTGGAAGCTAATATCAACAACATCGACTACGCTATGGCTGCTGAGGAAGAAAAGCTGGTGCGCCATGATGTTATGGCTCACGTTCACACCTACGGCAAATGCTGCCCCAATGCAGACAAGATAATCCACCTTGGTGCTACCAGCTGCTATGTGGGCGACAATACCGATGTCATCATCATGCGCGATGCTATGAATATCGTAAAGAGGAAGCTGATAAAGGTCATCGACCAGCTGGCTAAGTTTGCTGACAAATACAAGGGTCTTCCTTGTCTTGCATATACCCACCTGCAGCCCGCACAGCTGACCACCGTGGGCAAGAGAGCTACACTGTGGTGCAATGAGCTTATAATGGATCTTGAAGATCTCGATTTCCAGCTGGGCAGACTGAAACTGCTGGGTTCAAAGGGCACTACTGGTACACAGGCTTCCTTCATGGAGCTGTTTCACGGCGATACCGACAAGGTCAAGGAGCTGGAAAGACTCATTGCAGAGGAGATGGGCTTTGATGCGGTAGTACCCGTATCGGGTCAGACATATTCGAGAAAGGTAGATTTCGCTGTATGCCAGGTAATGGCTGCCATAGCACAGAGCGCTATGAAGTTCGGCAATGATATAAGACTTCTCCAGTCCTTCAAGGAGATCGAGGAGCCCTTTGAAAAGACTCAGATAGGCTCTTCGGCAATGGCTTACAAGCGCAACCCCATGAGAGATGAGCGTATATGCTCGCTGGCAAGGTACGTTATGTGCGACGTGCTGAACCCTGCATTCACTGCGGGCACACAGTGGTTCGAGAGAACTCTGGACGACTCCGCAAACAAGCGTATCGCTGTGGCAGAGGCTTTCCTGGGCGTTGATGCTATACTCAACATCATGCTGAACGTTACCGACCCCGCAAACGGTCTGGTGGTATACGACAAGATAATCACCCGCCGCGTTATGGCTGAACTGCCTTTCATGGCAACCGAGAATATCATCATGGATGCCTGCGAAAAGGGCGGCAACAGACAGGAACTTCACGAGCACATCAGACAGCTTTCCATGAAGGCAGGCGAGCACGTTAAGCGCGACGGTCTTGACAACGACCTGGCTGACCTCATCGCGGCTGACCCCATATTCATGGTAACCCGCGAAGAGCTGGACGAGATAATGAAGCCCGAGAACTACATCGGCAGATGCCCTCAGCAGGTAGACGAGTTCATCGAGAACTGCGTAAAGCCCATAATCGAGGCTAACGGCGTTTCCGACGATGTGGCTGAGATAAACGTATAATAAATGAAAGCGCAGTTCGTGCCGCTTGTATACGACGAAAGCTGTGAGGAAAAGCTGATCGGCTTTCTGAAAGAGTGCCTGCCGCAGTCGGGCAGGGCGCTGGATATAAACGGGCGGCACAGCTTCTATAAGGATATAGAAAACAGCTTTGAAGCCTTCCGCGTGATGTATGACGGAGATGATATCATCGGTACGGTGGGCGTAAGACGGCTGAATGCGAATGACTGCGAGCTGAAATCGCTGTATCTGCTGGAAAAATATCACGGCAGAGGTCACGGCAAAGCACTGCTCAGCGATGCTGTAAGCTACGCGAAAACGGCGGGCTTTGAAAAGATATATCTCGATACGTTCTCCACAAGCACGAAAGCAGTGGGGCTGTACAGAAGCTGCGGTTTCAGGGAATGTGAAAGATATAACGACAACGAAATGTCAGACGTTTTCATGTGCCTTGACCTGACAATGTAAAAACAACAGGAGAACAAAATGAGCAGAAAGAAAAACAACAACTATTACGGCGGCAAGGTATGCCCGAAATGCGGCTGTCCCAACTG